>NZ_JBHXME010000057.1:0-57674 GCF_042721125.1 Streptomyces sp. NPDC058469 | reverse complement strand
GGGGAGGTCAGCGACCTCCCCGCCGCCACAGCGTCAACTCCCCTGCTGGGACCGCGCCTTGAAGGCCGCCTTCCGCGCTTCCTTCGCGATCCGCTTGTCCGGGTGCAGTCGTCCCATCGCCTCCAGGACGTCCGCGGTCGCCGGGTGGTCGACCCGCCAGGCCGCCGCGAAGAACCCGTTGTGCTGCTGGGCCAGGCCCTCCACCAGGGCCTGCAGCTCCTCGGAGTTGCCCTCGGCGGCGAGTTGCGCGGCGACTGTGTCGACGGTCAGCCAGAAGACCAGTTCCTCGGAGGGCGCGGGGACGTCGCTCGCGCCGTGTTCGCTCAGCCAGACGCGGGCGAGGCCGCCCAGCTCGGGGTCGTCGAGCACCTCGCGCAGTGCGGGCTCGGCCTCGCCGCCGACGAGGGAGAGCGCCTGCTGGCAGAGCAGCCGCCGCAGGGGGGCGCCGGTGTCGGCGCCGCGGGCCGCGGCGAGCAACTCCCGTGCCGCGGCGAGGGGTTCGCGGCGGGCCAGCCACTGCTCGGTCTCGGCTTGCGCGGCCCCCTGCGGGAACGTCGACGTCCCGTCGAGCAGCGCGTCCGCGCCCTTGTCCGCGAGATCTCCTACGGCGGGGGCGGCGAAGCCGGCCTCAAGGAGGCGGGCCCGGAGGCCGTAGAGGCCTAGCGGGGTGAGGCGGACCATGCCGTAGCGGGTGACGTCGGTCTCGTCGACGGGCGCGGAGGGCCCGTCCGTCAGCTCGTCGAGGTCGGCCATCAGGGCCTCGTCGACGGGCTGGTACTCGACGATCCCGACCGGTGCGAGGAGCCGGAACTGGTCGTCGAGGCGCATCATCGCGTCGGAGACCTGTTCCAGTACGTCGTTGGTGGGCTCGCCCATGTCGCTGGGCACGATCATCGACGCGGCCAGCGCGGGCAGCGGGACGGGGCCGTCGCCGGGGCCGTCCTCGTTGACGGTCAGCAGATAGAGGTTGCCGAGGACGCCGTCGAGGAACTCGGCCTCCGCGTCGGGGTCCCAGTCGAGTGACGAGAAATCGACCTCGCCGCCCTCGTCCATGGCGTCGACAAGACCGTCCAGATCGGGCACGCTCGCGTCGGCGAGGAGGGTGTCGAGGGCGACGAGCCACACCGCGAGCACGTCGTTGGGCGAGCCGGAGGTGAGCAGCGCCAGCTCCTCGCCGGCCGCCACGGTGCCCTCCTCCTCGTCGACGATCGCGACGAGCCCGGTGTCGACGGCGACCCGCCAGGCCTCGCTCGCGTCGGCAGCGGCGTCGTCGCCGGTCAGCCCGAGGGCCTCGGCCGCGGCGGGCAGCTGCTCGTCGACGAGGCCGCCACCGGCGTCGATCCGGGTGTCGGGTCCCGCCCAGCGGGCGAGCTGTGCGGCGCGGGCGAGCAGGGGTGTGGACAGCGCGTCGCGCGCCAGCTCCGCTTCGGAGTGCAGCCGCACCGGCGGCAAGGGGGAGCTGTCTGACATCGGTGGGTTCTCCTAGGGCGCCTCGATGGCCGTACGACGGCCGTACACGACACACGACTCAGCCGCTCAGCCTAGACGGATTTCGACCCATGCCGCCCGGTTCACGTTCCGGCCACGAGGAGTACATGGCTGAAACCTTGACAACTGGGCGGCCCGGCAATGAGATTGACGCGCGTAGAAATGTCATGGACACCCGTCCCGGGTATGTTCTACGCGCGTCGCCACCGCCCCACCGGTTCGCGGCTCCCACCGCCGTATCACCTGTTCTTACCTGTTCCATCACCCTCGTCCCGGCACTCATGCATGTCCCCGGAGGGATCCCGTTGCCGAGCAAGTCCTCCGCGCGCCTCGCCGCGCTCACCGTCGCCGCCGTCTGCTCCATGGCGTCCACGGTCGTTCTCACCTCGCCCGCGCACGCCGACAGCGTGCGCATCCATGACATCCAGGGCACGACCCGGGTGTCCCCGTACGCCGGCCAGAAGGTCGCGGACGTACCGGGCATCGTCACGGGCGTACGCACCTACGGCTCGTCCAAGGGGTTCTGGTTCCAGGACGCGGCCCCGGACGACGACCCGGCCACCAGCGAGGGCGTCTTCGTCTTCACCAGCTCCACGCCGAAGGTCGCCGTCGGCGACTCGGTCACCGTCTCCGGCACGGTCTCCGAGTACGTCCCGGGCGGTGCCTCCACGGGCAACCAGTCGCTCACCGAGATCACCAAGCCGACGGTCACCGTCGTCTCCAGCGGCAACGCCGTACCGGCCGCCACGGTGATCAGCGACAGGTCCGTGCCGAGCCGGTACACCCCGGCGGGCGACACCGCCGCGAGCGGTTCGGTCAACGCGCTGACCCTGCAGCCGAAGAAGTACGCCCTGGACTACTACGAGTCCCTTGAGGGCATGAACGTCCAGGTCTCCGACGCGCGCGTGGTCACCGCGACCGACCCGTACGCGGAGCTGTGGGTCACGGTGAAGCCGCACGAGAACGCCAGCCGCAGCGGCGGCACGATCTACGGCTCCTACGACTCGCAGAACGGCGGGCGCCTGCAGATCCAGTCCCTCGGCGCGACGGCGGACTTCCCGGTCGTCAACGTCGGCGACAAGCTCACCGGCACGACGGCCGGTCCGCTGGACTTCAACGCGTACGGCGGCTACACCCTCGTCGCGAACGAGATCGGCACCGTGAAGAGTGCCGGTCTGAAGCGCGAGACCACGCAGAAGCAGTCGCGCGGCGAACTGGCGGTCGCGACGTACAACGTCGAGAACCTCGACCCGTCCGACGCCACGTTCGACGCGCATGCCGCCGCGATCGTGAACAACCTGCAGTCCCCCGACATCGTGTCCCTGGAGGAGATCCAGGACAACAACGGTGCGACGGACGACGGCACGGTCGACGCGAGCGTCACGGTGAACAAGCTGATCGACGCGATCGTCGCGGCCGGTGGCCCGAAGTACGACTGGCGCTCGATCAACCCGGTCAACGACCAGGACGGCGGCGAGCCCGGCGGCAACATCCGCCAGGTGTTCCTGTTCAACCCGCAGCGGGTCTCCTTCACCGACCGCGCGGGCGGCGACTCCACCACCGCCGTCGGTGTCACCAAGGTGCACGGCAAGGCCCAACTGACCGCCTCCCCGGGCCGGATCGACCCGGCCGACGCGGCCTGGAGCGCGAGCCGCAAGCCGCTCGCGGGCGAGTTCGTCTTCAAGGGCAAGACGGTCTTCGTGATCGCCAACCACCTGATCTCCAAGGGCGGCGACCAGCCGCTGACCGCGCAGTACCAGCCGGTCACCCGCAGCTCGGAGACCCAGCGCCACGCGCAGGCGACGGCGGTCAACGCCTTCGTCAAGGAGATCCTCGCCGCGCAGAAGGACGCGAACGTCATAGCGCTCGGCGACATGAACGACTTCGAGTTCTCCGACACCGCGAAGATCCTCGAAGGCAGGGGCGAGCTGTACTCGGCGATCAAGTCCCTGCCGAAGAACGAGCGTTACACGTACGACTACCAGGGCAACGAGCAGGTCCTGGACCAGATCCTGATCAGCCCGTCGATCCGCAAGGACTGCTTCGAGTACGACAGCGTCCACATCAACTCGGAGTTCAACGACCAGATCAGCGACCACGACCCGCAGGTGCTGCGCTTCCAGCCGTAGCACCTGCGAGGGATGGACGGGGTCCCGCCGACTTGCACCAGGTCAGGCGAAGGCCCCGTCCAGCCAGTTCCGCCAGGCGAGTTCGTTCGCCTTGGCGTCGGCGTCCGGGGCGAAGTCGTGGACGCTGATGCCGACCGGGGCGCCCCAGTGGTTGCGCCCGAAGAAGCGGATCAGTGCGCTGTCGGTACGCAGCCCGATGAAGTACGGGTCACGGAAATCGACTACGGCGTCCAGGAGTTGACCCTCGGGACCGCGCGCCTGGACCCGTGCCCCCTCGGCGGTGCCGTCCGCGAGGCCGAGGGCCCGGCCGACAACTCCGAAGGCGTCGGCGGCAGTTGAGGCATCGGGGCCGTCGAGGGTGGCGAAGGCGACGGGCCGGCCCGCGAAGTGCGTGACGTACTCCCGCAGCGTGTGCAGATAGAACGCGTTGTGCTTGCTCGCACCGTCGTACTGGTTGTCCCAGTCATCGGTGAAGATCCCGCTGTGCACGTACCGCACCCACGCCCGCCGGCCGTCGTCGCGGGGCTCGATGGTCTCGTCGATCTGGTTGAGGCTCTGGATCGGGAAACCGACGTCCTCGGTGCGGGCGGTGAGCCGGTGCGGCGGGTCGAAGTTCGTGAGCGTGGACCCGAAGGGCCCGACACGCTTCTCCCCGTCGAACTCCATCGGCCACAGCCACCCGCCCGTACCGGACGTGATGGCGTCCCACACCTCCCCCGGCGTGGCGTCGACCTCAAACTCGTAGACGATCTCGAATTCCTTGGACATGACTGGCTCCTGGCTCCTGAGTCCTACTGGTCCAATTCCGGGGTGGGCCGGTCCGGTTCGGGGACGGGCTGCGGCTGCGGCTGTTCCTTCACCGTGGGGTGGACGGCCACGATGATCCGGTGGTCGCGTCCCTCCTCCGCGTCACCCGCGTCGTACTTGCGGATGAGGGCGCTCACCCCAGCGGTCAGCTCCTGGATGAACGCGGCCCGGTCGGCGGCGGACGCGAAGCGCACCTCGCCGTCCAGCGCGAAGGTCGCCAGCCGCTTGTGGGCCTTGGTCGCGCCGGTGATCAGCGAACCGACGTCCCGCACCAGCCGGGCGCCGAGCGCCAGCAGCCAGCGCGCGGAGAGCTGGTCGCGGAACCGGTCCGGGTCCGGCTGCACGGCCGCGAGCGCGAGCGGCGAGATGACGTACGACGCGGCGGTCGCCCGCATCAGCCGCTCGGTGACATTGCCCTTGCGCCGCTCACCGGCCAGCTCGACCAGGCCGTGCCGCTCCAGCGCCTTGAGGTGGTAGTTCACCTTCTGCCGGGGCAGTCCGACCTTGCCGGCCAGCATGGTGGCGGACGCGGGCCCGGCTGCCAGCTCGGCGAGCAGCCGGGCCCTTATGGGGTCCAGCGAGACGGCTGCGGCCTCGGGGTCCTCGATCACGGTGACGTCCAGCATGCGTCCACCGTCTCACCGAACACTTTTTTTGTCCAGGCGGGTGAGATTGTCGGTAAGGACCTCTGCCGGCCGGTGGAGCTTCCGCCGGTCAGTCGGGCACGAGGCCGAGCGCGTGGTCGTAACGGCTGACCGTGCTGCTCTTCAGCCCCGGCCAGGTCTGGACGCGTTCCCAGAGTGCGGTGGCGGAGCCGATGCCGTCGCCGGGGGCCGCGAGGGCGTCCAGGTGGGACTGGACACTGTCCCACTCGGCGTAGTTGAGGACGCGGGTGCCGTCGGTGGAGAGGTGGAAGTGGGCGGCGATGCCGCCGGGGTGCGGTGCGGGTTCGTTCTCCAGGGCCTCGAACACGGCGTCCACCCAGGCGCGCTGGCGGTCGGGGTCGGGGCCCTCGAACTCGACGTCTACGATCACGACGCAACCGGGGATACGCCTGGGGTCGCGTCCGGGGATACGTCCGTCCCGGTCCGCCGGGCTGCCGCCGCCGCTGCGGTAGTGGCGGTAGCGGCCGAGGCCGATTCGCTCGATGCCCGGTACGGCGGTGTCGATCTCGTCGACGCGTTCCTGGCGGCGGGTCTTGGCGAAGGCCTCGTACGCCGGCTCGCTCGTCCACTGTGAGTAGTGCAGCAGGGTGGAGGCGTCGTGGCCGGCGTACACGTGGTAGCCGAGGAGGTCGTCGGCGGGCCAGGGGCGGCGTTCCCAGGCACCTGCGATCGCCTCGACGGACCGCCGTTGGCGCAGCGGTGTTCCTACGCGCCAGGTGCTGAAGAAGGGGGCGCCGACGCGGGGGTCGGCGAGGTCGGGGTGGGAGTCGGTACGACGGGTCATGCGGGCCTCCACTGATCGGTACGGGTGTGTGTACCGACCAGCCTTCAACCTCGACCAATGTTGAGGTCAAGGCCCGCCCTATTTCTGCGTCTCTCCCCCTTCCAGACGCGCCAACCGGCTCTGGAACCAGTCGAGGCGAGCCTGCAACAGGGCTGCCTCCGCGACGAGTTCGGGCACACCGAGCCCTTCGGGAAGTCGGGGATCGACGGTCGCCGCCGTGTCTGCCGTGTCTGCCGTGTCTGCCGTGTCTGCCGTGTCGCCTGGGTCGCCGCTCCCCGCCACCACCCGCAGCCCGTCCCCGGCCAGCCGGGCGAACTCCGCGAGCGAGACGGACGTACGACTGCGGACGCAGCCCGCGCACGCGGCGGCCAGGGCCCGCCAACCGGGCCTGCCCCAACCGGCGTCGGCGAGCGCGACGGCTCGCGCGCCGCAGGCGCAGGGGCCGACGGTGGCGGTGCGGACGCGTTGGCGGGCGTAGCGGAAGCCGAGTTCGAAGCGGATGTAGGAACCGAGCACGGTGATGTCGAGGAGGACCGCCGCGCGGTGCTCGGCGGTGCACAACAGGGCTTCGGCCGCTGCCCGTTCGTGCACGCAGTGGAAGCCGCAGTCGCAGAGTCGCGCGGGCGAACGGTGGCGTCGGCCGTAGACGCAGGACGCGTCGGCCACGACTCCGTACGGCAGCGCGCCGCCCAGCGACACACCGGTGAACCCGGCCCGGGTGCCGTCCTGGGACAGCACCGGGTGGGCGATCTTGAATCCGGTCGGCGGCTCCGTCGGGCGTTCCTCGGGGAGCCGCAGCCTCATCGGGCGGCCGGGACCTCTTCGGGCGCCTTCAGCGCCTTGCTCTCCCCGGACGACGCGAACTCCTTGATCTCCTTGATCTCCTTGGGGAGTTCGAGTTCTTCGTCGTGGGTCTGCGGCCGCTCTTCGGCGACTCCGGTGGCCAGTGCCTTGCCGAGCTTCATGACGCCTCCCGTGACCAGGGGTGGATCAACTTCCCACGTCTGTGACCTTCCTGGCCATGGTGACCCATGAGGGGGCCAATTGGACATAGGGCCTTGGGCCAGTCAGTACGGGCCGCCCCGGAAATACAGGCTGCCCTGACGGCGAGGGCGGTCGCCGTGTTGGTGCGCGGCGGCGGAGCGGTCGGCGGGGGTCGTGCGCTCAGCCAGGTCTCTCAGCGTCCTCAGGCCCGCAAGGATCTCGGCGCGGTGCTCGGAGGTCTTCATCCACGCCGGCATCCGCGCGAACATCGCCAGCGTCGGCGACAGTCCGCCCCGCTCGCGCAACCGCGCGCCCACGTAGGCCGCGAGGGCGTCGACGTGCTCCTCGTTGTAGGCCCACAGGATGTGCCCGGCGCAACGGGTCTGGAGCCAGAGCGGGCGCCGGAAGAAGGGGTCCTCGGTGCCACCCGGTTCGGCACCGACCAGGCCGTTGCCCCGCATGTCGGCTTCCCACTCGGCGACGGCCCCGCACCCGGCGCACGCCAACCGGCGCGGCTGGAACAGCAGTTCCATGGCGTACTTGGGTTCGGGCAGACCCGGTCGCGGGACCACTGGCGCGCGGCCGCCGCAACGGGGGCAGACCACCAGCACGCGATCGGTGAAACGGGCCAGCGGGACGCCGTCGTCGCGGTGACGTACGGGGGCTGCGGCGACTCCTTTCCCGGCGCTGGGGCGCACGGAGTCCCCAGCGCCCCCTTCCTCGCCGCTGGGAGGTACGGGGGCTGGGGCGACTCCTTCCCCGTCGCTGGGGCGCACGGAGTCTCCGGCGCGCCCCTTCCCGTCACGCCGCCGCGCGGAGTCCCTGGTGTCGCCGCTCCCTGTCACGCCGCCCCCAACGCCTTCGCCACCGCGTCCCTGACCTCTGCCTCCGAGGGCGCCGATCTGCCCTGCCGTGCTGCCAGTTCGGCGAGGGAGGTCATGGTCCCGTCGGGCAGGCCGCAGGCCGTGAATCTGGTGAACTCCTCAAGGTCGGGTGCGATGTTGAGGGCGAAGCCGTGGCTCGTCACGCCGCCCCGGATGCGCATGCCGATCGAGGCGAGCTTCGTGCCGTCCGGTGTCCAGACGCCGACCAAGGACTGGGCGCCGGGCGGGGTGTCCCGTCGTAGCGTCTCGAAACCGAGGGTGGCGCAGGCGTCGATCAGGGCGTTCTCGACCTGGCGCACGATGTCGCCGGGGCCGCGCTCGCGGAGGTTGAGGACCAGGTAACCGATCAGCTGGCCGGGGCCGTGGTACGTGGCCTGGCCGCCGCGGTCGACCGGGACCAGGGGGATCGGGGAGCCGGCGGGGAGTTCGGCGGGCGGGGTGCGGGTGCCGTAGGTGATGACGGGCGGGTGGGTGAGCAGGGTGAGGCGGTCGGGGATCTCGCCGGCGCGGCGCTGCCCGACCCAGCCGGTCATCCGCGCGACGGCCTCCTCGTACGGCACCTCACCGAGGTCGATCCGCTCGATGCCTCCCATGCCCCGACCCCCATTCCCACGTCGGCCACTGCCGCGCAGTCATCCCGTAGCATCACTTATCAATATACGGTAGAAGAATTAAGTAGTGCTTCACTATTACTCTGCCGAGACTACTCCCATGACGACCTCAGCCCGCTCCGCCCCTCCGCCTTTCGGCCGCGCCCTGTGCGCGATGATCACACCGTTCACCGAGGCCGGGGAACTCGACCTCGACGGTGCCCAACTCCTCGCCGAGCGGCTGGTGTCGGAGGGGTGTGACGGGCTCGTGCTGTCCGGGACGACCGGCGAGTCGCCGACCACGACGGACGCGGAGAAGGCGGCGCTCATCACAGCCGTCCGCGAAGCCGTCGGCGACCGGGTCCCCCTCGTCTCGGGCGTCGGCACCTTCGACACCCGGCACACCGTGGAACTCGCCCTCCAGGCCGAAAAGGTGGGCGCGGACGGGGCGTTGGTGGTCTCGCCGTACTACAGCAGGCCCCCGCAGGACGCCCTGGAGGCACACTTCCGCGAGGTCGCCGATGCCTCGGGACTGCCCCTCGTGCTCTACGACATCCCGGGCCGCACCGGCACCCGTATCGAACCGGAGACCATGATCCGGCTCGCCGAGCACCCCAGGATCGTGGCGGTCAAGGACTGTTCCTACGACTTCCTCGGCATCCAAAAGGTGCTGGACCGCACGGACTTGGCGTACTACGCGGGTTGCGACGAGCACGTTCTGGCGCTGTACGCGGTGGGCGGGGCGGGGTACGTGAGCACGGTCGCGAACGTGGTCCCGGCCCAACTCCGGGCGATCCTGGACGCGTTCGAGGCGGGCGACACCCCCGTGTCCGCCCGCCTCCAGCAACGCGCCACGCCGCTCATCGAGTTGATGATGGCAGCGGGGCTGCCCGGCACCGTCACCGCCAAGGCGCTCCTCAACGGACTCGGCCTGCCGGCGGGCCCGGTCCGCTCACCGTTGCGGTCCGCCGGCCGCGAGGCGACCGACGAACTGCTGGCGGCGTACGAGGAGTTCGTGGCCGCCTGACCGGCACGCGGTGGCTGGTCAGCGCTCGGCGAAGACGGGTGCCCAGTACGTCTTGTAGATGTCCTTGTACGTGCCGCTGAGGGGTACGACCTTGTCGCTGCCGATCGTGACCAGCACGAGCCGGGGCAGGTACGTCTCCTCCAGACTCGTGGTCCGCTCCCAGGCGATGAGCCGCTTGTCGTCGGCCCAGGCGAGCAGAGTGCCGCCGCGGACCCTGGTGATCTCCTTGCCGGTGCTGGGATCACTGATCGAGGAGTACGACTTCCCGGGGGATCCGCCGACCTCCTTCGTCAGGCCGAGCGCGGCGAGCCTGCCGTCCGGGGACAGCCGCGCGTCTACGTCGGACCGCAGGTACCGCTCGTTCGCGGGCGCGGCGATCTCGTTCCCGTCGAGGTCGTAGAACTGCTGGAGACCGTCCCGGCCCCCGATGATCTGCGAGTACACCTGCTCGCCGGTCCGGCTGAAGGCGAAGTCCTGGCGGCTGTTGATCTCGCGGCCCGATGACACGCCGCTCCACGAGCCCGCGCCGGAGGCCATGTCGAGGACGTAGAAGCCGCTGCGGGTCGAGTTGTGCGGCGCCGTCCAGTCCAGCGCCCCGGTCTCCGCGTTGACCGCCGAGCGCGTGCGCACATCGGGGTTCTCGTCGTACGTCGTCGCGACGAGCCGGCTGCCGTCGTGCGAGAACTCGACGCCGCCGACCCCACGCTCGACCGGGATCCACCGCTCGACCTTCCCCGTCGTGAGGTCGAGGAGACCGATCCGGTGGGCGGGCAGGCGCTGCTCCAGCACGGCAGCGGTGTGCATGCCGGGCGCGACGGCGACGTAGGACCACTTGGTGGTCTTCTTGTACTTCTCCGTGCGTGGGTCGAGCAGCCAGTAGGTGCGGGTGAAGACACCCCGGTCGGACGTCTGCGCCACGGTGTCGGCCGTGTAGTACGCGGCGAGCGCCGTCCGGCCGGCCGCGACCATGTCGCGCGGCGGCCACTGGTCCGGGTGCGTCACGACCCCGTCGATCACCTCGGCGGGGCGTACATCGGTCCGGCCCGGGTCCAGCAGCGGCACGGTCACCGCGACCGCGATCACGGCGGCCGCGGCCGCGGCGACGGTCGCGAGCCTGCGCGTACGACGGCGACGCACGGCCAGCACCCGGTCGGCGAACCCGGGCGCCGACGACATCTGTCGGGAGGCCTGCTCGCGCAGGGAGTCACGCACCAGTTCCTCGATGTTCACGGACGCACCTCCACGGGTGAGAAGTCACGGGACGGTACGTCGTCGGCGCCGTGCGGGCCGACGGCGGCCAACTCCGGTGCGAGGACGCGCAGTCGGGCCAGGGAACGGTGGGTGGTGGACCGTACGGTGCCTACGGAGCAGCCCAGGACGCGGGCCACGTCGGCCTCGGGCAGGTCCTCGAAGTAGCGCAGCACGAGCACGGTGCGCTGGCGGGCGGTGAGCCGGGACAGTGCCTCGCGCATCACGACGCGCAACTCGGCGGCGGAGGAGGCGTCCGGGGCCGCGCGGGTCTCCGGCGGTTCGGCGACGGTCAGTTCGCGCCTTCGCCACTTCAGCCGCCACCGGCTGACCTGCTGCCGGTAGAGGATCTGCCGTACGTACGCCTCGGGTTCGTCGATCCGCTGCCACCGTCCGGCCGCCTTGACCAGGGCGTTCTGCAGCAGATCCTCACCGGCGTACCGGTCGCCCCCGCTGAGCAGCACGGCGGTCCTCAGCAGCGCCGACGACCTGTTGTCCACGAAGTCCCGGAAACCTTCCAGCCCTTCGGCATCCATCGTCACCTTCACCCACTTCCCCGACGGCACCCGATGCCCCGCCCCCTGTGATCCTTGGGACGCGTGCGGACGCCGGCCGCTATGCCTGTCGGCACGAGAAAGTTCCGCCGACTCGCACAACCCCTCCCCTACGGTGGCCACATGAGCCGCCGCCCCCTGCTGTTCCTCGACGTCGACGGCCCCCTCAACCCATACGGCCGCGCAGCCGGAACGACGCCCCGAGGGCTACACGACGATCCGGACGGTGTGTTCGTGACCGCCCGTCATTCCGGCCCGGCGCTGCTGCGCCACGTGGATCCCCGACTCGGGCTGCGCGAGGGGGACTTCGCGGCGCCGGCGGAGTTCGCGGTGGCCGTACGGAAATGAGCGAGCGCCCTCCCGATGTCCTGGAGGGCGCTCAACCGCATGTGTGCCGGTGGTCAGTTGTGGCTGTGCAGGATCTCGTTCAGGCCGCCCCAGACCGCGTTGTTCGGGCGGGCCTCGACCGTGCCGGTGACCGAGTTGCGGCGGAAGAGGATGTTGGAGGCGCCGGAGAGTTCGCGGGCCTTGACGATCTGGCCGTCGGGCATCGTGACGCGGGTGCCGGCGGTGACGTAGAGCCCGGCCTCGACGACGCACTCGTCGCCGAGCGCGATGCCGACGCCCGCCTCGGCGCCGACCAGGCAGCGCTCGCCGATGGTGATGCGGACGTTGCCGCCACCCGACAGCGTGCCCATCGTGGACGCGCCGCCGCCGATGTCCGAGCCGTCGCCGACCACGACACCGGCGGAGATACGGCCCTCGACCATGGACGTGCCGAGCGTGCCGGCGTTGAAGTTGACGAAGCCCTCGTGCATGACCGTCGTGCCCTCGGCGAGGTGCGCGCCGAGCCGGACCCGGTCGGCGTCGGCGATACGGACGCCCTTCGGTGCCACGTAGTCCGTCATGCGCGGGAACTTGTCGATCGACGTCACCTGGAGGTGCAGGCCCTCGGCGCGCGCGTTCAGCCGCACCTTCTCGACGTCGTCCACGGCGACCGGGCCGAGCGAGGTCCAGGCGACGTTGGCGAGGAAGCCGAACATGCCGTCCAGGCTCTGGCCGTGCGGCTTGACCAGCCGGTGCGAGAGGAGGTGCAGGCGCAGGTACACGTCGTGCGCGTCGAGCGGCTTGTCGTCGAGGGAGGCGATGACCGTGCGGACCGCGATCACCTCGACGCCCCGGCGGACGTCAGGACCGATCGCCTTGGCCGCACCCTCGCCGAGCAGTTCCACGGCACGCTCGGCGGACAGGCTCTCCGTACCGGCGGGCCCGGGTTCGGCGGACAGTTCGGGCGCGGGGAACCAGGTGTCGAGAACGGTCCCGTCGGCGGCGACGGTGGCGAGCCCGGCGGCAACGGCGCCGGTGGTGCGAGGTGCGGTCGTGTCGGTCATGAGGGAAACCTAACCTGGCGGGGGCGGCGGGGACCAACTCGTCCGTGGGGTGTCTCAGGGAACGACACACCCGTACGCCCCACGGCAGCGTTACGGGCGGCCCGCACTCCCCTCGTGGTGCGGGCCGCCCGTGCCGGGGTGCCGGATCAGCCGCGTTCGCCGGCCTTGTCCACCACGGCCCGCGCGGCGACCGACTGGCCGCCCACGACCTTGCCGTCCACCACCATCCGCGTCCCCACGATCCGGTAGGTCTGCGGGTCGAGCAGCCACTGGTCCGCCATCGACTCCCCGGACTTGAGGGAGCCGGCCCTGGCATAGGACAGGGCGATCACCCATCGCCCCGAGGCGTCCTTCACCAGGTGGTCGGTGACCTTCCCGCCGGGCAGGGTCGCGAGGGCGCGGTAGAGCGAGGCCAGGCCCTTGGACGGCATCACGTCGGCGGTCAGAAGGACGCTGATCTCGGTGTAGTCGGACTCGGCCTGAGTGGTCCCCTTGCCGTCGGCGATGGCGTTCTTCTCGCGAAGGAACGTCAGGGTCTGTTCGGCGCCGGCGGGCAGAGCCTCCAGCACCCGGTACAGCTCACGCGGCGAACGGTCGTCGCCCTCCCCGCCGTTCTCCAGGTGCATCTTGGTGATGTTGAGCTTGGGTTTCTGCCCCTTGAGGACAAGGTCCTCGGAAGCCATCGCGCTGCCGTCGTACCGGATCCAGCCCGGTTCCTCGATCGCCGCCCTGCCCAGCATCTTCACGGTCCCCGGATCGGGTGCCTCCGCCATCTGCAGGGTGTAGATCCACTGATCGGCCCTCGGTACGGCGGAGTCCGGCTCCGTCTCGACCAAGTCGGCCGCCCGCTGCAGGAGTTGGGCCGCGCTCAGCCCCTTCAGGCTCACGTTCGGTGTGCTCGCCGGTTCCACCTTGCGGCCGGGTGTGGTCCCGCCCAGCAGCATGGTGACGGTCACGGCCACGGCGGTCACCGCCGCCACCACCGCGACGATCACGAACTCCCGCCGCCGCCACAGCACTTGGTGCCGCCCCTCGGCCCGTGCCGCCTCGGTCAGCCGCGTACGCCCCGACGCGAGCCGTTCGCGGTCGAGCGCCGGCGCTCCGGCGCGCAGCTCGCGCACCTGCGTCATCTCGTCCATCGCTACGCCACCTCCGCCGCGTCGTTCACGAATGCGGGATCGGCGCCCAGCGCCGAACGCACCTTGCGCCGCGCCCTGTTGAGCCGGGAACGGACGGTGCCGACCGGGATGTCCAGCGCCTCGGCGACCTCCTGGTAGGTGAGGTCGGCCCAGGCGACGAGCAGGAGCACGTTCCGGTCGCCCGCCGACAGCGCGGCGAGGGCACCGGCGAGCGGGCCCTGCGCGGCGATCCGGCTGTCGGTGTCCTCGACCCAGGAGTCACCCCAGGACGCGGCGACGGGGTCACGCCCGGTGCGGGCCAGCGCCTTGAGCGCCCGCACCTCGGTACGCCGCTGCTTGCCGATGAGGTTGCCCGCGATGCCGTACAGCCAAGGGCGTGCGTTGGCCCGGGTCAGGTCGTACCGCGACCGGATACGGAACGCCGTGAGGAACGTGTCCGCGGTGATGTCATCGGCCGCACCGTCGCCCAACCGCCGCGCCGCGTACCGGTGGATGTCCGACGCGTACCGGTCGTAGAGCAGGGCGAACGACTCCGGCTGCGCCAACGACCGCGCGACGGCCTCCGCGTCGTCCCCGCCCCGCGCCGCCACCGGCGGTGGTCCACTCACAAGGTCTCCCCCGATTCATCCGATTCATCGGTGCCGACGACTCATCAGTGCCGAATGCCGTCGTGTCGCCTGCTGTTACCCGGTGGGGGCCGGAGAGTTCACGGTGGGGGCCGGAGAGTTCACGGGGTGCGGGAAAGTGCTTCAGTCGTCCGCGGGCCGCGGAATCACCCGCCCCAACACCTCCCGCGCATACCCCTCGTCGTACGCCGCGTCCGTCAGCAGCACCTGCAGACAGATCCCGTCGATCAGCGCGACGAGCGCCCGCGCGGTCACCGGGTCCGTCCGCCGGGCCAGTTGCTCGGCGAGGTCGCGGGTCCACTCGTCGGCGACGGGGCGCAGGGCGGGGCGACGCAGGGCGGCCAGGTACAGCTCGTACTCCAGCTCGACGCCCGTGCGGTCGCCCGCGAGCCACTCCCCCATCCAGCCGGCGAGTTCCCCGGCCAGGTCGGTGCGCGGGTCCTCCAGACCGCCCCGCGAGGCGATCACCTTGGCGAATGCCTCGTTGGCCTGGCGCAGTGCGGCGACCATCAGTTCGTCGAGGGTCGCGAAGTGGTACGTCGTCGAGCCGAGCGGGACATCGGCCTCGGCGGCGACGGAACGGTGACTGAGGCCCGCGATGCCCTTGTCCCCGACCACCCGGATCGCCGCGTCGATGATCCGCTGCCGCCGCTCGGGGTCGTAGCGCCGGGCCATCAGTGCGTGCCTCCCCCGGCCATCAGTGCGCGCCGCCCAGGTTGAGGACCACGACCCCGACGATGATCAGCGCGATGCCGGCGGCCTTCGCGAGGGTCATCCCCTCGCCGAGGAACACCGTCCCGATCCCCACGATGGCGGCGGTGCCGAGGCCGGCCCAGATCGCGTAGGCCGTACCGACCGACATGGACTTCAGCGTCTGCGCGAGCAGCGCGAAGGAGAGCACGTATCCGAGGACCGTGAAGACCGACGGCCACAGCCGGCTGAAGCCGTGGCTGAACTTCATGGCGGTGGTGCCGCCCACCTCCGCGGCGATCGCCGTGAGGAGCATCAGGAATCCCATGTGTACGAGTGTACATAACAGCGCTGACACAGGGGACCCACAAGGCTGTTGCCCGAGAGGGCACCGAGAAGGCACCGAGAAGTGGACATGAAGTCCCATACGCCACGCGAGTGCCCCTACGTCGCACGCGCCCCCGGGAATCTCGTAGAAACCGCTCACTGAAACGGCTGCTCGGGGCTCTCTCGCTCCACTACTGTTTCACCGTTCACACATCTGGTTCACACACCTGGCTTTCACGGTCACGGCCGTCGCCATGGGAGCCGCTGGAGGAACAGCGCATGCCGGACAGCACGTCCCAGCCCCCTTCCCCGCACCACACCCCTTGGGAGAACGGCTGGACCCCCGACAGCACCCGGGCCCCCGGAACCCGTCGGCTCTATCTGGCCGGGGCGCTCGCCGTCACCACGATCGTCGTGTGCGTCACGGCAATTGTCCTAACGGACAAGCAACCTGACGACACGTCACGTACGAAGAAGGCGGACCCGACGGCACCGGCCGGCGCGGACGGCCCCGGCCTGCTCTCGTTCGCGTCCCCGTCGAAGCAGAGCACGCCCACGCCCGACGAGCACACATCGGACTCGGCCTCGGTGAAGGCGCCCAGCACCACGTCGGCCGCCGCCGCGGAACACGGCTCGAAGCCCTCCGCGAAGGCGCCGTCCCCGTCCAAGTCGACGTCGTCCCACGGGAGTTCGTCCGGCTCCTCGTCCTCTGCCGCCTGGAAGTCCGTCCGCTCGGTCAACTACCCGGACCGCTACTGGCAGGTGAGCGGCGACTTCGTCAAGCTCAACCCGGTCAGCTCCGCAGCGGCCCGCCGCGCCGCCACCTTCAAACTGGTCAAGGGCCTTGCGAACAGCTCCTGTTACTCCTTCACGACGGCCAACGGCACCTACCTCCGCCACCGCAACTTCATCCTCCGCGCGGAACGCAACGACGGCTCCCCCGTCTTCAAACAGGACGCCACTTTCTGCCCCCGCCCGTCGCCCTACTCCGGTGCGGTGATGCTGGAGTCGGTCAACTACCCGGGCCGCTTCCTCCGCCACCAGAACTTCCAGCTCAGGCTGGACCGGTACCAGGACAGCACCCTGTACCGGTCCGACTCGGCGTTCCGGTTGGTGGACGGGCTCAACTAGGCGGACGCGTCACGAAAGGCGATCAGCGAGGCCTTGGGCCGCAGTACGCAGAACTCGTTCCCCTCCGGGTCGGCGAGCACCACCCAGCCCACGGCCTTGCCCTGCCCGATGTCGACCCGCCGCGCGCCCAGCGCGAGGATCCGCTCGACCTCGGCCTCCTGATCGTCGGGGGCAAGGTCGAAGTGCAGCCGGTTCTTGGCCTTCTTCGGATCGCTCACCGGCATGAAGCAGATCCCCGTCTCCGCGAACTCCCCGGGCCCGATGACGACTTCGCGTTCCTTCTCCGAGAGAATCCGCCAGTCCAGCACCCCGCACCAGAAGCGGGCGAGCCCCGGCAGATCGTGCGTGTCGACGACGACGTGATGCAAAGAAACGGCCATACCTCAAAGGTATGGCCGTTTCCGGTAGTCAGAAAGCTCAGACGTTGAACCCCAACGCCCGAAGCTGATCGCGTCCGTCGTCCGTGATCTTGTCCGGGCCCCACGGCGGCATCCACACCCAGTTGATGCGGAGTTCGTTGACGAGGCCGTCCGTCGCGGACTTGGCCTGGTCCTCGATGACGTCCGTCAGCGGGCAGGCCGCCGAGGTCAGGGTCATGTCGATGGTGGCGATGTTGGCGTCGTCGATGTGCACGCCGTAGATCAGGCCGAGGTTGACGACGTCGATGCCCAGTTCGGGGTCGACGACGTCCAGGAGGGCCTCGCGGACCTCCTCCTCGGAGGCGGGCTTGATCTCCATGGTCTCGGTGTCACTCATGCCGTCTTCCTTTCCGCGTCGGAGTCGGCTCCGCCCAGGGCCTGGGCCGTCGCGTCCTTCCACGCCATCCAGCTGAGGAGGGCGCACTTCACCCGTGCCGGGTACTTGGAGACACCGGCGAACGCGACCGCGTCCTCCAGCACCTCCTCCATCGCGTCGTCGGGCTCGATCCTGCCCTTGGACTGCATCAGCTCCAGGAAGGTCTCCTGGATCTTCTGCGCCTCGGACAGCTCCTTGCCGACGAGGAGGTCGTTCAGTACGGAGGCCGATGCCTGGCTGATCGAGCAGCCCTGGCCCTCGTAGGAGATGTCCGTGATCTGCTCGCCGTCGTACTTCACGCGCAGCGTGATCTCGTCGCCGCACGTCGGGTTGACGTGGTGCACCTCGGCGTCGCCATCCCGCAAGCCCCGGCCGTGCGGGTGCTTGTAGTGGTCCAGGATGACTTCCTGGTACATCGAATCCAGCTTCACGGTCTCAGTTCACGTCCCTCAGCCGAAGAAGTTCCGTACGTGCTCCAAGCCGTCGACCAGTGCGTCGATCTCGGCCGGCGTGGAGTACAGATAGAACGACGCTCGCGTGGTCGCAGGAATTCCGTAGCGGAGGCAGACGGGGCGGGCGCAGTGGTGGCCGACCCGGACCGCGATGCCTTCCTCGTCCAGCACCTGGCCCACGTCGTGCGGGTGGATGTCACCCAGCGTGAACGAGATCGCCGCACCCCGGTCCTCGGCCGTGGTGGGGCCGATGATCCGCAGGTCGGGGACGTCCAGCAGGCGCTTCACGGCGTACTCCGTCAGCGCGTGCTCATGGGCGAGGATCTTGTCCATGCCGATGGCGGAGAGGTAGTCGATCGCCGCACCCAGGCCGACCGCCTGCGCGATCGGCGGGGTGCCCGCCTCGAACTTGTGCGGAGCGGGAGCGTACGTCGACGAGTGCATCGACACGGTCTCGATCATCTCGCCGCCGCCGAGGAACGGGGGCAGGTCCTCCAGCAGTTCCTGGCGGCCCCAGAGGACGCCGATGCCGGTCGGGCCGCACATCTTGTGGCCGGTGAAGGCCACGAAGTCGGCCTGGAGGGCCTGCACGTCCAGCGGCATGTGCGGCGCGGCCTGCGAGGCGTCGATCAGGACCAGGGCCCCGACCTCCTGTGCCCGGCGCACTATCTTCTCGACCGGGTTGACCGTGCCGAGGATGTTGGACACCAGCACGAAGGAGACGATCTTCGTCTTCTCGGTGATGACCTCCTCGATGTTGGACAGGTCGAGGCGGCCGTCGTCCGTGAGGCCGAACCACTTCAGCTTCGCGCCGGTGCGCTGCGAGAGCAGCTGCCACGGCACGATGTTGGAGTGGTGCTCCATCTCCGTGATGACGATCTCTGTCTCGTGGTCCACGCGGTAGGGCTCGTCGGCCCAACCCAGCATGTTCGCAACGAGGTTGAGCGACTCGGAGGCGTTCTTGGTGAAGATCACCTCGTCGCGGCTGGGCGCGTTGATGAACGTCGCGACCTTGTCGCGCGCGCCCTCGTACAGCGCCGTGGCCTCCTCGGCGAGCACATGCACACCGCGGTGGACGTTGGCGTTGTAGCGCTCGTAGTACTCGTTCAGGGCGTCGAGCACCTGGCGCGGCTTCTGCGAGGTCGCCGCGTTGTCCAGGTACACGAGCTTCTTACCGTCGTGAACCGTGCGGTCCAGGATGGGGAAGTCCTTGCGGATCGCCTCGTCGAGCAGCTGAGAAGTACCCGTGAGGAGGCCCGGCGTCTGCGTCACGCGGATACGCCACCCTTCGTGTAGACCTCGTAGCCCTCGTTCTCCAGCTTGTCGGCGAGCTCGGCGCCGCCGGACTCGACGATCCTGCCGCCGGAGAAGACGTGCACGAAGTCGGGCTTGATGTAGCGCAGGATGCGCGTGTAGTGCGTGATCAGCAGGGTGCCGACCTCGCCGGTCTCGCGGACGCGGTTGACGCCCTCGGAGACGACGCGCAGGGCGTCGACGTCCAGGCCGGAGTCGGTCTCGTCGAGGATCGCGATCTTCGGCTTGAGCAGCTCCAGCTGAAGGATCTCGTGGCGCTTCTTCTCGCCGCCGGAGAAGCCCTCGTTGACGTTGCGCTCGGCGAAGGCGGGGTCCATGGAGAGGCGCTCCATGGTCTCCTTGACCTCCTTCACCCAGGTACGCAGCTTCGGCGCCTCACCGCGGACGGCGGTGGCGGACGTACGAAGGAAGTTGGAGACGGACACACCGGGGACCTCGACCGGGTACTGCATCGCGAGGAACAGGCCGGCGCGGGCGCGCTCGTCGACGGACATCTCCAGGACGTCCTCGCCGTCGAGGGTGACGGTGCCGCCGGTGATCGTGTACTTGGGGTGGCCCGCGAGCGAGTAGGCGAGGGTCGACTTGCCGGAGCCGTTCGGGCCCATGATGGCGTGGGTCTCGCCCTGCTTCACGGTGAGGTCGACGCCCTTGAGGATCTCCTTCGTGGCGTTGTCGGCCTCGACGGTGACGTGCAGGTCGTGGATTTCAAGCGTTGCCATGGGTTCCTCAGGACTCCTGGTTGAGGGAGACGAGCACGTCGTCCCCTTCGATCTGTACGGGGTAAACGGGTACGGGGCGCGTGGCGGGAAGACCGGACGGCTTACCGGTGCGCAGGTCGAAGCTGGAGCCGTGCAGCCAGCACTCGATCTGGCAGTCCTCCACCTCGCCCTCGGAGAGCGAGACGTTCGCGTGCGAGCAGATGTCGTTGATCGCGAACACCTCCCCCTCGGTCTTCACGACCGAGACCGGCGTGCCGTCGAGTTCCACCCGCTTCGGGGTGTTCTCCTCCAGCTCGCCGAAGCCGCAAGCGCGAACGAAGGCCGACATCAGACCGACGCCTCCAGCTCCGCGTCGATCTTCTCGAGCAGCCGCTCCTGGATGTCGGCGACACCGATCTGCTGGACCAGCTCGGCGAAGAAGCCGCGGACCACCAGTCGGCGGGCGTCGTCGGCGGGGATGCCACGGGCCATCAGGTAGAAGAGCTGCTCGTCGTCGAAGCGGCCGGTCGCGGAGGCGTGTCCGGCGCCGACGATCTCGCCGGTCTCGATCTCCAGGTTCGGCACGGAGTCGACCCGGGCACCGTCGGTCAGCACGAGGTTGCGGTTCATCTCGTACGTGTCGGTGCCCTCGGCGGTGGCCTCGATGAGGACGTCGCCGATCCACACCGCGTGGGCGCCCTCGCCCTGCAGCGCGCCCTTGTAGATGGCGTTGGACTTGCAGTGCGGGGTGTTGTGGTCGACCAGGAGACGGTGCTCCTGGTGCTGGCCGGCGTCCGTGAAGTACAGGCCGAACAGCTCGGCCTCGCCACCGGGTCCGGCGTAGGCCACGCGCGGGTGCAGTCGTACGAGATCGCCGCCGAAGGTGACGACGAACGACTTGAACGTGGCGTCCCGGCCGATCAGGGCGTTGTGCTGGCCGACGTGCACGGCCTTGTCGTCCCAGTCCTGGACGGAGACGACGGTGAGCTTGGCGCCGTCACCGAGGACGTAGTCGACGTTGGCCGCGAGGACCGCGTCACCGGTGTGGTCGATGACGACGACGGCCTCGGCGAAGGCTCCCAGCTCGATGACCTGGTGGCCGTAGGCGACGCCGCCCTCGCCGTGCACGACGATGCGGATCGGCTCGGTGAGGACCGTCTCCTTGGGGACGGTCACGACCGAGGCCTTCTCGAAGGACGAGTAGGCCTGCGCGGCCACACGGTCCACCGGGGTGCCGGCCCTGCCGAGTCGCGCGTCGTCACGGTCGACGGTCTCCACGGTGACCCCCTCGGGGGTCCCGATGGCGACCTTCACGCCGTCGCCGGTGGCGACCGCGGTGCCGTCGTGCAGCCCGCGCAGGCGCTCCAGCGGGGTGAACCGCCACTCCTCCTCGCGGCCGTGGGGGACCGGGAAGTCCGCCACGTCGAAGGACGGGGGCGCGCTCATGCGCGTGGCGACGGTCGACTCGGCGGCCACCGCGATCGATCCGGCGGTGGTGGAGGACCCCACCGTGGAGTTCTGAGCCTCAGCCATGGCTGTCGTAGTGCTCGCTTTCTATGACGATCCTCGGCCCGCCCCGAAGGGCGCGCCGCCTGCTGCCTAAACGGAGGGCTGCGTCAGCCGACCGAGCCTTCCATCTGGAGCTCGATGAGCCGGTTGAGCTCAAGGGCGTACTCCATCGGCAGCTCCTTGGCGATCGGCTCGACGAAGCCGCGCACGATCATCGCCATCGCCTCGAACTCGGTCAGACCGCGGCTCATCAGGTAGAAGAGCTGGTCCTCGGAGACCTTGGAGACGGTCGCCTCGTGGCCCATGGACACGTCGTCCTCGCGGACGTCCACGTACGGGTACGTGTCCGAGCGGGAGATCGTGTCGACGAGCAGCGCGTCGCACAGCACGTTCGACTTGGAGCCGTGGGCGCCCTCGCCGATCTCGACGAGACCGCGGTAGGACGTACGACCGCCGCCGCGCGCCACCGACTTGGAGACGATGTTGGACGACGTGTTCGGCGCCATGTGGACCATCTTGGAGCCGGCGTCCTGGTGCTGGCCCTCGCCCGCGAAGGCGATGGAGAGGGTCTCGCCCTTGGCGTGCTCGCCCATCAGGTAGACGGCCGGGTACTTCATCGTCACCTTGGAGCCGATGTTGCCGTCGATCCACTCCATGGTCGCGCCCTCGTAGGCGACGGCGCGCTTGGTGACCAGGTTGTAGACGTTGTTCGACCAGTTCTGGATGGTCGTGTAACGGCAGCGGGCGTTCTTCTTGACGATGATCTCGACGACCGCGCTGTGCAGCGAGTCCGACTTGTAGATCGGGGCCGTACAGCCCTCGACGTAGTGCACGTAGGCACCCTCGTCGACGATGATCAGGGTCCGCTCGAACTGGCCCATGTTCTCCGTGTTGATCCGGAAGTAGGCCTGGAGCGGGATCTCGACCTGCACGCCCTTCGGTACGTAGATGAAGGAACCGCCGGACCACACCGCGGAGTTCAGCGACGCGAACTTGTTGTCGCCGACCGGGATGACGGTGCCGAAGTACTCCTTGAAGAGCTCCGGGTGCTGCTTCAGCGCGGTGTCGGTGTCGAGGAAGATGACGCCCTGCTCCTCCAGGTCCTCGCGGATCTGGTGGTAGACGACCTCGGACTCGTACTGCGCGGCGACACCGGCGACGAGGCGCTGCTTCTCCGCCTCGGGGATGCCGAGCTTGTCGTACGTGTTCTTGATGTCCTCGGGCAGGTCCTCCCAGGACTCCGCCTGCTTCTCCGTGGAACGCACGAAGTACTTGATGTTGTCGAAGTCGATGCCGGAGAGGTCGGAGCCCCAGTTCGGCATGGGCTTCTTCTCGAACAGGCGCAGGCCCTTGAGGCGGAGCTTGGTCATCCACTCCGGCTCGCTCTTCTTGCCGGAGATGTCCCGGACGACGTCCTCGTTGATGCCGCGCTTCGCGGAGGCACCGGCCACGTCGGAGTCGGCCCAGCCGTATTCGTAGGTGCCCAGACCCTCGAGCTCGGGGTGGGCGGTCTCCTCGATGGGGAGCGTCATGCGGGGTTCCTCCCGGCGGTACGTGCAGATGCGTTCGGTGGATCGGAAACGGTCTTGGAGATCTTCGGGATAAACGTGGTGCACACGCCGTCGCCGTGGGCGATGGTGGCCAGCCGCTGGACATGGGTGCCGAGCAGTTGGGAGAAGAGCTCGGTCTCCGCCTCGCACAGTTGCGGAAACTGCTCGGCGACATGGGCGACCGGACAGTGGTGCTGGCAGAGCTGCTCACCGACCGGTGCGCTACGCGCCGTAGCAGCGTACCCGTCCGCGCTCAGGGCCTTGGCCAGCGCTTCCGCGCGGTTCTCGGGCGCGGCGGCCTCGACGGCCTTGCGGTAGGCGATGGCCTGGGCGGCCATGCGGTCACGGGCGAAGGCCACGATGGCCTCGTCCCCGCCCTCGCGCGCCGCGATCCAGCGCAGCGCGTCCGCGGCGAGCTTGTCGTAGGACTGGTCGAAGGCGTCGCGACCGCAGTCGGTCAGGGCGAACACCTTCGCGGGCCGGCCACGCGTGCGCGCTCCGTAGACCCGCTGCTCACGTGCTTCCACGACATCGTCGGCGACGAGTGCGTCGAGATGACGGCGTACGGCGGCCTGGGTCAGCCCCAGCCGGCCGGCGAGGTCGGCCACGGTCGACGGGCCGTGGTCCAGGATGGAGCGCGCGACACGGTTGCGGGTGGACCGCTCACCGGTCGCGAGTTCCTCCTGCGGAGCCTCGCCAACGTTTTTCACAACGCCATTGTTGCGTAATTCCTCAGAGGCAGGCAACCCGCGTCCGGCGGATGGACGGTGCGCTGCATCACTTAGGCATACCTAATCCGACCTGCGAAAACGATCTTTGATCGATCAATGGGGTGGCACCTCGGGCCCCCTTCCGGGACACTCCACAACCATGCCCACACCCCCTCCCACCGGCCCACTTGTCACCCGGGACACAGTCGCCGCACAACTGCGCGACCTGGGCGCCCGGCCCGGTGAGACCCTCCTCGCGCACACCTCTCTCAGCTCCCTCGGATGGGTCTGCGGAGGCGCCGTGTCGGTGGTCCGAGGACTCCTCGACGCGCTCGGTCCGGACGGCACCCTGGTGGTCCCCACCCAGTCCGGCGACCTCTCGGACCCGGCCCACTGGGGAAACCCGCCGGTCCCGCGCGAGTGGTGGGACACCATCCGCACCTCCATGCCGTCCTACGACCCCCTCGTCACGCCCTCGCTCGGCGTCGGCGTCGTCCCGGAGACCGTCCGCACCTGGCCCGGCGCCGAGCGCTCCGCGCACCCGCAGACCTCCTTCGCGGCGCTCGGCCCGCGCGCGGGCGAGATCGTCGCCGGCCACGCGACCGACTGCCGGCTCGGCGAGCGCAGCCCGCTGGCCCGCCTGGAGGCCCTCCACGCGCGCGTGCTGCTGCTCGGCGCGGGCTACGACGCGTGCACGAGCTTCCATCTCGCCGAGTACCGCATCCCGTCCCCGCTGGTCCGGGTCGGCCGCCCTGGACCGGCCGGCTGGGAGACGGTGACCGAGGTGTCGATCTCCTCCGACCGCTTCGACGAGCTGGGCCACGACTTCGAACGGGACCGTCCCGTCGACCGCCCTGTCATCCGCGGAAAGGTGGGCGCGGCCGACGCACGGCTGTTCCCGGTGGCGGACGCCGTGGCGTACGCGGAGCGATGGCTGCCACTGCACCGCCCCCGTGAGGAGGAGATCCCGTGTGGGGGAGATCCTGCACCCGCCCGCCTGAGGCGCGAGCCGCGTACCTAGACTCGGGCCCATGCGAAGCGAGCCCGTGCTCCAGGTCCAGGCCCTGGTGAAGCGGTACGGCACGAAGACCGCGGTGAACGGCCTCGACCTGGTGGCCGCAACGGGTGTCACCGCCGTGCTCGGCCCCAACGGGGCGGGCAAGACGACCACGGTCGAGACCTGCGAGGGGTACCGGAAGCCGGATGCCGGCACGGTGCGCGTCCTGGGCCTCGACCCGGTCCGTGAGTCCGCCGCGCTGCGCCCCCGGATCGGCGTGATGCTCCAGTCCGGCGGCGTCTACTCGGGCGCCCGCGCCGACGAGATGCTCCGCCACATCGCCAAGCTGCACGCGCACCCGCTGGACGTGGACGCGCTCATCGAGCGCCTGGGTCTCGGCAGTTGCGGCCGCACGACGTACCGGCGCCTGTCCGGCGGCCAGCAGCAGCGCCTCGCGCTCGCGATGGCCGTCGTGGGCCGCCCGGAACTGGTCTTCCTGGACGAGCCGACGGCCGGCCTCGACCCCCAGGCCCGCCGCGCGACCTGGGACCTGATCAGGGACCTGCGCACGGACGGTGTCTCCGTGATCCTCACGACCCACCACATGGACGAGGCCGAGCAGCTCGCCGACGACGTCGCGATCATCGACACCGGCAAGGTCATCGCCCAGGGCTCCCCCGAGGAGCTGTGCCGCGGCGGCGCCGAGAACACCCTCCGCTTCACCGGCCGCCCAGGCCTCGACGTCGGCTCCCTGCTGAAGGCCCTCCCGGCCGACTCCACGGGCGCCGAACTGACCCCGGGCTCCTACCGCGTCGGCGGCAAGATCGACCCGCAACTGCTCGCCACGGTCACCTCCTGGTGTGCGCAGCACGGGGTGATGCCGGAGAAGATCTCGGTCGAACGGCACACCCTGGAGGACGTGTTCCTGGAACTCACCGGCAAGGAGCTGCGCGCGTGACGACGACCACCGTCCCCGGGACGTACACCCCGGCACCGGGAGCGGCCCCGCTCCCCCGCATGATCGCGGCGCAGGCGGCCCTGGAAACGAAGATGCTCCTACGAAACGGCGAGCAACTCCTCCTCACGGTGGTCATCCCGACCCTCCTCCTGGTCCTGTTCAGCTCGGTGGACATCGTCGACACCGGGAAGGGCAAGTCCGTCGACTTCCTCACCCCCGGCATCCTCGCCCTCGCCGTGATGTCGACGGCGTTCACGGGCCAGGCCATCGCGACGGGCTTCGAGCGCCGCTACGGCGTCCTGAAGCGCCTCGCGTCCTCCCCGCTCCCCCGCTGGGGCCTGATGACCGCGAAGACGGTGTCGGTCCTGGTCACGGAGATCCTCCAGATCATCCTGCTGACAGCGATCGCCTTCGCCCTGGGCTGGTCCCCGCACGGCAACCCCCTCGCGGTCTTCCTCCTCCTGATCCTCGGCACGGCGGCCTTCTCGGGCCTCGGCCTGCTGATGGCGGGCACCCTGAAGGCGGAGGCCACGCTGGCCGCCGCGAACCTGGTGTTCCTGCTGCTGCTGGTCGGCGGCGGGGTGATCGTCCCGATGGACAAGTACCCGCCGGGGGTCCAGGACGCGCTGGGGCTGCTGCCCATCTCCGCCCTTTCGGACGGACTGCGGGACGTGTTGCAGCACGGGGCCGGGATGCCGTGGGGCGACCTGGGGATTCTGGGCGTGTGGGCGGTCGTGGGGCTGGCGGCGGCGGGGGCGTTCTTCCGCTGGGAGTAGGCGGGAGCGGTCGCGTGCCGGGGACCCTCGTGAATACGTGCACAAGCACCCCCCTACGATGGTCCCCGTGCCAAACGTGACCCCCGCCGACGTCGTAGCCGCCGCGCGCAACCCCCTCGCCTTCATCGCCGCACGCTGGACCCCGGATCCCCGGACGGTCCGGCGGGCGGCTCTCGCCGCGCTCGTCATGTCGGTGGTCATCGTGGTCACCGGCGGTGCCGTGCGGCTGACGGGTTCCGGGCTGGGCTGCCCGACCTGGCCCAAGTGCACGGACGACTCGCTCACCACGACCAGTGCGATGGGCTTCCACGGTGCCATCGAGTTCGGCAACCGGATGCTGACGTATGTCCTGTGTGCCGCCGTCGGCTGGGCGATCATCGCCGCGCGCTCGGAGAAGCCGTACCGCCGCACCCTCACCCGGCTGGGCTGGGCGCAGTTCTGGATCGTGATGAGCAACGCGGTGCTCGGCGGGATCGTGGTCCTCGTCGGCCTCAACCCGTACACGGTCGCGGCCCACTTCCTGCTCACCACGGCGCTCATCGCGGTCGCCGCGCTGATGTGGCAGCGCACCCGGGAGGGCGACGGGGAGCCCAAGCCGCTGGTCGGCAAGGCCGTGCAGCAGCTGGTGTGGTTCCTGGTCACCGCCTCCGTGCTGCTGATCGCGGTCGGCACGGTGGTGACCGGCGCGGGCCCGCACGCGGGTGACTCCAAGGAGGTCGAACGGATCCCGATCGACTGGGAGACGGTCGCCAAGCTGCACGCGGTGCTCGCCTGGATCGTGGTCACGCTGACGTTCGCCCTGTGGTTCGTCCTCAAGGCGGTCGACGCCCCCAAGGGCCCACTGGACCGCACCCGCGACCTGTTCCTGATCCTGCTCTCCCAGGGCGTCATCGGTTACGTCCAGTACTTCACGAACCTTCCCGAGGCCCTGGTCGGCCTCCACATGCTCGGCGCCTGCCTGGTGTGGATCGGGGTGCTGCGGGTGCTGCTGTCGCTGCGCGAGCGGCCGGAGGTCGTGGCCGACCTGCCGGGCCCGTCGGTGGAACAGTCACTGCCCACGCGCGCGTGAGTCATCCGTAGCGGGTGACGAACTCGTCGATCGCCGGGCCCAGATAGGCCCGGGTCAGCTCGGCCCGGCGGTCGATCCAACCCGGCTCCGCGGAAGCGGACGGTACCGGATCGTCGTAACGCCGCCGTACGACGTCCTCCACGACCTCCACCGGAGCGCCGAGCGAGGGCAGCAGGTCGAGGGCCTCGCGCTTGGTGATCAGGCGACCGTCCCGGCGGGTGACCGTCGCGCGGGCGAAGGTGGTCAGGCCCACGTCGACCCAGCCGTTCTCCAGCCAGATCTGCGGCTTGTCGACGGCCGGCCGCCAGAACTCCCGCTGGTCCCGTACGACGAACTCGGCCAGTTCCTCGTCCGTCACGGCCGGCAGCAGGTCCTTCGGTGACCCGCCGTGCAACACCCGCCCGAATGCGTGCAGTTCACGCCGGGTGACGGGCGTGACGGGCCGGCGGATGACGTGGTCGTGCGCCCAGGTCAGGTGGCTCTGGTTCGGGGCGTCCTGGGTGCCCGGGGCGAGGTAGCTGCAGTGCAGCCGGACGGCGAGGGGGTCGGTGCGCAGCCCTCGGTGCAGGGCGACGAGCCGGCGGGCGGTGCTCGGCTTCAGGGGATGGTCGAGGATGGCTATCAGGTCCAGGTCGCTGCGGCCCTCCTGGTAGTCGCCCCCGGCGAGCGAACCGTGGGCCCACACGGCGATGGGCTCCAGAGGGGCCAGTTCGTTCAGGAAGCGGTCGAGCAACGCGTCGGTCGGCATGGGCCCAGTCTGTACAGCTCACTCCAGCCCGTACACCCTCTTTGCGTTGCCGACGGCGATCAGTCCCGCGACGCGTTGCGCGTCGGCCAGTGACCAGGCTCCTTCCCCGACCCAGTTGCCGAGCACCCGCGCGAGCGCCTCGCGGAACAACCGCGCGCCCACGACGTGCAGTTCGGGCAGTCCGTGGGCCCCGCTGGAGAAGAGGATCTTGCCGAAGGGGGCCAGTTCCAGAATTTCGGCGAGCACGGTCGCGGCGCGGGCTCCGGTGCGGACCAGGGCGGCGCCGGAGTCGGCGTAGACGTGCGGGAAGACGCCGGCGAGGTGGGCCGCGTGCCGGTGGTACGGGTAGCTGTGCAGCAGCACCAGGTCCGTGCCGAGCCCGGCCGTCGCGCGGACGAAGTCGGTGAGCAGGACGGGGTCGGTGCGGTCGATGCGCGCGCCCGGTTCGCCCAGTCCGGCGTGCAGTTGGAGGGGCAGCCCGGATGCCACGGCGTTCCACAGCAGGTGTCGTAGCAGCACGGGGTCGCTGAGTGTCCCGCCGACCCGGCGCCCGGCCAGCCAGCGGCCCGCCGCGCCCCGCACCTCACCGGGGCCGGGCGGTTCGGGCGCGAGCGCGAGACCGTGGCGTACGCCCGCCACCGACGTGAAGGCGACCGCGCTCGCGGCGGCGCCGTGGACCGACTCGGCGAGGTTGGCGAGGAAGGACTCGACGGTGCCGGAGGTGTCGGCGACCTGTTCGGCGAGGAGTTCGAGGCGGACGATCTCCCGCGCGTCCGCCTGGCCCGCGGTCGCCATCTCGGCGGGTCCGGTGAGGTCGCCGGGCAGGCCGGTGTCGATCAGATACGTCGTGATGCCACTGCCGCGCAGCAGCCTGCGGCCCGTTTCCAGTACGCCGAGTTCACGGCGCCGGGCGAGATAACGGGCGGGCGGACAGTGCGGCTCCAGACCGAGCAGGGGCGGGCACCATCGTCGTACGGCGAATCCCGTCTGGGTGTCGAAGAGGGTGGTGCCGGCCGCGGGCGGGCCCTCGGTGCGGGCGAGTTGGGCCTCGAAGGTGCCGAGGCCCAGCTCCGTTCTCAGTACGCCGTGGCAGTACTGGTCCACGAGGGACGGCGTTTCGATCATCCGGACTCCCCGTGGCGGGTGACTGCGTCGCTTGTACGGGGCCTAACGGGTGAACCGGGTGTCAGGTGTTGCTCGTACACACCCCGTGTGAGGGGCGCCATGGGGAGGGGGTACGGGTGGATCTTGCGACTGACAGTCCGTTGTGGCTGGTCGCGCAGTTCCCCGCGCCCCTTAAGGGGCGCGTCTCGCGGCCCCCGTTCAGCTGTTGCTGGGGCCACCGACCTGAATGCCCGCCATGCGCGTCCACTCGTACGGGCCGGTCTTCACCTTGGCCGCGAACTCGCCGTCGAAGTCCTCGTGGACGGTGATCCCGGACTTCTCCACGGCCTGCTGGGCGATCTCGTAGGACGTGGCCACCAGGTCGCCCCAGCCGCCGTCCTCGCCGACGAGGACGATGCGGGCGCCGCGCTCCCCGATGTACGCGACCTGGCCCTCGGCCCCGCCGTGTGCCTTGGAGAAGGTGCCGATCTGCTTGGCGAGCCGGGCCACCTGGCGCTCGGCCTTCGCGTCAACCTGCTGCGTGTCTGCCATGGCCAGGATGCTACCGACGGGTAGATCGAACGGCGACAGGCGGGGTGAGTGACTCCTACCTCAGGAAGGGGTCCACCGCGACCGCCACGAACAGGAGCGACACATAGGTGATCGACCAGTGGAACAGCCGCATCTCCTTGAGCTTGCCGCCGGTCACCTCGGCCTTGGCGCGGTTCTGCAGGCCGTGTGCCTCCCAGAGCCAGAAGCCGCCGCCCAGGAGCGCGGCCGTCGTGTAGAACCAGCCCGCGTAGCCGAGCAGGGGGAGGAGGAGGGAGACACCCACCATCGCCCAGCTGTAGAGGACGATCTGGCGGGCGACGACCTTGTTCGAGGCGACGACCGGGAGCATCGGAACGCCCACGCGCGCGTAGTCGTCGCGCACCTTCATGGACAGCGGCCAGTAGTGCGGCGGCGTCCAGAGGAACATCACTCCGAAGAGGATGATCGGCGCCCACGACATGGAGTCCGTGACGGCCGACCAGCCGATGAGCACCGGGAGGCAGCCGGCGATGCCGCCCCACACGATGTTCTGCGACGTACGGCGCTTGAGGATCATCGTGTAGACGACGACGTAGAAGAGGAGCGCTCCGAGGGCCAGCCAGGCCGACAGCCAGTTGACGGTCAGGCCGAAGAGGAGGGTCGAGACGACGCCGAGCGAGATGCCGAAGACGAGGCACTCGCGGGGGCTGACCATGCCGGTGACGAGGGGGCGCTGCGAGGTGCGGTCCATGAGCGCGTCGATGTCGCGGTCGATGTACATGTTGAGCGCGTTGGCGCCGCCCGCGGAGAGGTAGCCGCCGACGCAGGTGAGGAGGACCAGCTTCAGGTCCGGCACACCCTGCTGGGCCAGGAACATCACCGGAACGGTGGTGATCAGCAGCAGCTCGATGATCCGCGGCTTCGTCAGCGCCACGAACGCCATGACCCGGGCCTTGACCGGCCGCCGACTCGGGCTCTGGCTCGCCCCGACAATCCCCGCTGGACGGGATTCAACGGCCGTCACGCACACCCCTGACAGAGACATCCCAGCAAGCCTTCGGGTGTGAACTCCCCGTAAAGGCTCACGCGTACCACGCCACTGTAGACGTTGCCCAGACCCGGACATTCGCGGGGGTGGGGTCGTGTTGGGCGGCACCCCCGGAAGAGCTGATCACCTCTCTGTTGAGCACTCGAACGAGCACCTCCGTATTCAGTTGCCGAATGCGAAACGGACCAGTCGGGAGGCGGATCCGCGAGAGTCCCGGCAGTCTGGAATGACTCGAAAAAATGCGCGTTCTTACGGGGGTAGGCTCGACAACGGCCGGTGGGCGCCGCGTGCACCGGTATTCGACATGCGTGACATGTGGAGAGGAGCCCTGACCCAGGGTGAGCACCAAGCCGACCACAACAGACCTCGACTGGACCGAGTTGGACCAGCGCGCGGTGGACACCGCGCGCGTCCTGGCAGCCGATGCCGTACAGAAGGTCGGTAACGGCCATCCCGGTACGGCGATGAGCCTGGCCCCGGCCGCGTACACCCTCTTCCAGAAGGTGATGCGCCACGACCCCGCCGATGCCGACTGGGTGGGGCGCGACCGGTTCGTACTGTCCGCCGGTCACTCGTCCCTGACCCTCTACACGCAGCTCTACCTGGCCGGGTTCGGCCTGGAGCTGGCCGACCTCGAAGCGTTCCGTACGTGGGGCTCCAGGACTCCGGGTCACCCCGAGTACGGCCACACCACCGGTGTGGAGACGACGACCGGCCCGCTGGGCCAGGGTGTCGCCAACGCCGTGGGCATGGCGATGGCCGCCCGCTACGAGCGCGGTCTGTTCGACCCGGACGCTCCGCAGGGCGAGTCCCCGTTCGACCACTTCATCTTCGCCATCGCCGGTGACGGCTGCCTCCAAGAGGGCATCTCCGCGGAGGCGTCCTCGATGGCCGGTCACCAGGAGCTCGGCAACCTCATCCTCCTGTGGGACGACAACCACATCTCCATTGAGGGCGACACCGAGACCGCGGTCTCGGAGGACACGGTCAAGCGCTACGAGGCCTACGGCTGGCACGTCCAGCGCGTCGCCCCGAAGCCGGACGGCGACCTCGACCCGCACGCCATCTACAACGCCATCGAGGCCGCGAAGAAGGTGACGAACAAGCCGTCGTTCATCGCGATGCGCTCGATCATCGCCTGGCCCGCCCCGCACGCGCAGAACACCGAGGCCGCGCACGGCTCGGCGCTCGGCGCCGACGAGGTCGCGGCCACCAAGCGGGTCCTCGGCTTCGACCCGGAGAAGTCCTTCGACGTCTCCGACGAGGTCCTCAAGCACACCCGTCAGGCGCTGGAGCGGGGCCGCGAGGCGAAGGCCGCGTGGGACCCGTCGTATCAGCAGTGGCGCACGAACAACCCGGAGCGCGCCGCCGAGTACGACCGCATCGCCGCGGGCGAGCTGCCGGCCGGCTGGGAGGAGAAGCTCCCCGTGTTCGAGGCGGGCAAGGGTGTCGCCACCCGTGCCGCGTCCGGCAAGGTGCTGCAGGCGCTCGGCGCGATCATCCCCGAGCTGTGGGGCGGCTCCGCCGACCTCGCGGGCTCGAACAACACGACGATCGACAAGACGTCGTCGTTCCTCCCGGCGGACAACCCGCTGCCGGAGGCGAACCCGTACGGCCGCACGATCCACTTCGGTATCCGCGAGCACTCCATGGCCGCGGAGATGAACGGCATCACGCTGCACGGCAACACCCGTGTCTACGGCGGTACGTTCCTCGTCTTCTCCGACTACATGCGCAACGCCGTCCGCCTGTCCGCGCTGATGCACATCCCGGTGACGTACGTGTGGACGCACGACTCGATCGGTCTCGGCGAGGACGGCCCCACCCACCAGCCGGTCGAACACCTGGCCTCGCTGCGCGCGATCCCGGGCCTGAACGTGATCCGCCCGGCGGACGCCAACGAGACGGCCATCGCCTGGCGCGAGGTCCTGCGCCGCTACACCAAGGTCTACGGCGAGGGTGCCCCGCACGGTTTCGCGCTGACGCGCCAGGGCGTGCCGACGTACGAGGCCAACGAGGACACCGCCAAGGGCGGGTACGTGCTGTTCGAGGCGTCCACGGGTACGCCCGAGGTGATCCTCATCGGTACCGGTTCCGAGGTGCACCTGGCCGTCGAGGCCCGCGAGCAGCTCGAAGCCGACGGTGTGCCGACGCGCGTCGTGTCCATGCCGTGCGTGGAGTGGTTCGACGCCCAGGACCAGGGGTACCGGGACAGCGTGCTGCCGCCGTCCGTCAAGGCGCGGGTCGCGGTCGAGGCCGGGATCGGTCTGACCTGGTACCGGTTCGTCGGGGACGCCGGTCGCATCGTTTCACTGGAGCACTTCGGGGCTTCCGCCGACGGCAAGGTGCTCTTCCAGGAGTTCGGTTTCACTGCCGAGAACGTGGCCGCCAAGGCCCGGGAATCCATCGCCGCCGCCCAGAGCTGACGCTGACAAACGACACGTAGGAGATGCATTTTCCATGACAGACGCACTCAAGCGCCTCTCCGAGGAAGGCGTCGCGATCTGGCTGGACGACCTGTCGCGCAAGCGGATCACGTCCGGCAACCTCGCCGAACTGATCGACCAGCAGCACGTCGTGGGCGTCACCACCAACCCGTCGATCTTCCAGAAGGCGATCTCGGAGGGCGACGGTTACGAGCAGCAGCTCAGTGACCTCGCCGCCCGCAAGGTCACCGTCGAGGAAGCCGTCCGCATGATCACCACGGCGGACGTCCGCGACGCCGCCGACATCCTGCGTCCGGTCTACGACGCGACCGGCGGCCAGGACGGCCGGGTGTCGATCGAGGTCGACCCGCGGCTCGCCCACAACACCAAGTCGACCGTCGCCGAGGCCAAGCAACTGGCCTGGCTGGTGGACCGGCCCAACACCCTGATCAAGATCCCGGCCACCAGGGCGGGCCTCCCGGCGATCACCGAGACCATCGGCCTCGGTATCAGCGTCAACGTCACGCTGATCTTCTCGCTGGAGCGCTACCGCGAGGTCATGGACGCGTTCATCACCGGCCTGGAGAAGGCCAAGGAGCGCGGCCTGGACCTCTCGAAGATCCACTCCGTGGCGTCCTTCTTCGTGTCCCGCGTGGACACCGAGATCGACAAGCGGATCGACGCGCTGGGCACCGACGAGGCCAAGGCCGCCCGCGGCAAGGCCGGTCTCGCCAACGCGCGGCTCGCCTACGAGGCGTACGAGGAGGTCTTCTCCTCGGACCGCTGGGCCGCCCTGGACAAGGCTCAGGCCAACAAGCAGCGTCCGCTGTGGGCCTCGACCGGCGTCAAGGACAAGGCGTACAAGGACACGCTGTACGTGGACGACCTGGTGGCGCCGAACACGGTGAACACCATGCCGGAGGCCACCCTTGAGGCCGCCGACGACCACGGCCAGATCACCGGCAACACCATCTCCGGCACGTACGAGCAGTCCCGCGCCGAGATCGCCGCCGTGGAAGCGCTCGGCATCTCTTACGACGAGGTCGTGCAGCTGCTGGAGGACGAGGGCGTCGAGAAGTTCGAGGCGGCCTGGACCGACCTGCTCAAGTCGACCGAGGCGGAGCTCGCGCGCCTCGCCCCCTCGGAGGGCTGACACCTTGGCTCCTCAGTCCGGTTCCGGAGCGAACCCGCTTCGTGACCCCGCCGACCGACGGCTCCCGCGTATCGCGGGGCCGTCGGGCCTGGTCATCTTCGGCGTCACAGGCGATTTGTCACGCAAAAAGCTGATGCCCGCCGTGTACGACCTCGCCAACCGGGGTCTGCTGCCGCCGGGTTTCTCGCTCGTCGGCTTCGCCCGGCGCGAGTGGGCCCACGAGGACTTCGCGCAGGAGGTCCACGACGCGGTCAAGGAGCACGCCCGTACGCCGTTCCGTGAGGAGGTCTGGCAGCAGCTCGTCCAGGGGATGCGCTTCGTCCAGGGCACCTTCGACGACGACGACGCGTTCGAGCGGCTGCGCGACACGATCGACGAACTGGACAAGGCCCAGGGCACGGGCGGCAACTTCGCCTTCTATCTGTCGGTGCCGCCGCGCTCCTTCCCGGTCGTCATCCAGCAGCTGAAGAAGCACGGTCTCGCCGACCAGGAGAAGGGTTCCTGGCGCCGCGCGGTCATCGAGAAGCCCTTCGGCCACGACCTCAAGTCGGCCGAGGACCTCAACAAGGTCGTGCACGAGGTCTTCGCCGCGGACCAGGTCTTCCGCATCGACCACTACCTCGGCAAGGAGACCGTCCAGAACATCCTGGCGCTCCGCTTCGCCAACACGATGTTCGAGCCGATCTGGAACCGGTCCTTCGTGGACCACGTGCAGATCACCATGGCCGAGGACATCGGCATCGGCGGCCGGGCCGGCTACTACGACGGTATCGGCGCCGCCCGTGACGTCATCCAGAACCACCTGCTCCAGCTGATGGCGCTGACCGCGATGGAGGAGCCCGCCTCCTTCTCCGCCGACGCGCTGGCCGCGGAGAAGGAGAAGGTGCTCGGCGCGGTGAGGCTGCCGAAGGACCTGGGCAAGAACACGGTCCGCGGGCAGTACGCCGAGGGCTGGCAGGGCGGCGAGAAGGCCGTCGGCTACCTCCAGGAAGACGGCATCGACCCCAAGTCGAAGACCGACACCTACGCCGCCATCAAGGTCGAGGTCGACAACCGCCGCTGGGCGGGCGTCCCCTTCTACCTGCGCACCGGCAAGCGGCTGGGCCGCCGCGTCACCGAGATCGCGGTGGTCTTCCAGCGCGCCCCGCACTCCCCCTTCGACCAGACGGCGACGGAGGAGCTGGGCCAGAACGCGATCGTCTTCCGCGTCCAGCCCGACGAGGGCGTCACGGTCCGCTTCGGCTCCAAGGTGCCCGGCACCTCGATGGAGATCCGGGACGTCTCCATGGACTTCGCCTACGGCGAGTCGTTCACGGAGTCCAGCCCGGAGGCGTACGAGCGCCTGATCCTCGACGTCCTGCTCGGCGACTCGAACCTCTTCCCGCGCACCGAGGAGGTCGAGCTGTCCTGGAAGATCCTCGACCCGATCGAGCAGTACTGGGACAAGCACGGCAAGCCCGCGCAGTACCAGTCCGGGACGTGGGGTCCGGTCGAGGCGGACGAAATGCTCGCACGAGAGGGACGGAGCTGGCGCCGGCCATGAAGATAGACCTCACCGACACCACTGCCAGCAAGATCAACAAGGCGCTCGTCAAGGGCCGCCGCGCCATCGGCACCCCGGCCGTCGGCATGGTGCTCACCCTCGTCGTCGTCACGGACGAGGAGAACGCCTACGACGCCCTGAAGGCCGCGGGCGACGCGTCGCACGAGCACCCCTCGCGCACGCTCGTGGTCATCAAGCGCGTCTCCCGCTCGTCCCGCAACCGCACCCAGTCCCGCCTCGACGCCGAGGTACGGGTGGGCGCGGACGCGGGCAGCGGCGAGACGGTCGTCCTGCGGCTGTACGGCGAGGTCTCCGACCACGCCCAGTCCGTGGTGCTGCCGCTGCTGCTGCCGGACGCGCCGGTGGTGGTCTGGTGGTCGGTGGACGCGCCGCGCGACCCGGCGAACGACCCGCTGGGCGCCCTGAGCCAGCGCCGGGTCACCGACAGCTACGCGGCGGAGAAGCCCGTCGACGAGCTGCGGTCCCGCGCCGAGAGCTACGAGCCGGGCGACACCGACCTGGCCTGGGCCCGGATCACCCCGTGGCGTTCGATGCTGGCCGCCGCGCTCGACCAGGTCTCCACGGATATCGTCTCCGTCGAGGTGGCGGGCGAGGAGTCCAACCCGAGCGTCGAACTGCTCGCGATGTGGCTCGCCGACCGGCTCCACGTGCACGTCCGACGGGCGGTCTCCGCGGGTCCCGGTCTGACCCAGGTGCGCCTGGAGACCTCCGGCGGCCCCATCACGCTGCACCGGTCGGACGGGGCGATGGCCACCCTGGCCCTGCCCGGCCAGCCGGACCGCGCGGTGGCGCTCAAGCGCCGCGAGACCTCCGAACTCCTCGCGGAGGAGCTGCGCCGGCTCGACCCGGACGACACCTACGCGTCCGCGCTGCGGTTCGGCGTGGACCGGCTGGGCGGCATCCAGTCGGCGGCGGAGCGGGCCGAGGTGGCTGCCCAGCCGGTACCGGCCCTGCCGGTGCGCGCGGTGACGGACGCGACGCCCGCGTCGGCTCCGGCTTCTGGTTCGACGTCGGCTTCTGGTTCGGCTTCGGCTTCGGCTTCGGCGGACCAGGGCGACTCCGAACGGCCCACCCCGGCGAAGATGCCCCCGGTCAAGAAGGCTGATCCGCAGTGAGCACTCCCCAGCTCGTCGTCCACCGCGACAAGGAACTGATGGCCCAGGCCGCCGCGGCCCGGCTGATCACGAAGATCGTGGACGCGCAGGCCTCGCGCGGCTACGCCTCGATCGTGCTCACCGGCGGTCGCAACGGCAACGGTCTGCTGGCAGCTCTGGCGGGCCAGCCCGCCCGGGACGCCGTCGACTGGGGCCGGCTCGACCTGTGGTGGGGCGACGAGCGGTTCCTGCCCGAGGGCGACCCGGAGCGCAATGTCACCCAGGCCCGTGAGGCACTGCTCGACGCGGTGCCGCTGGACCCGAAGCGCGTGCACGCCATGCCCGCGTCCGACGGCCTCTACGGCAACGACGTGGAAGCGGCGGCGGCCGGCTACGCCGAGGAACTCGCCCGGTCCGCCGGTCCCGAGAACCACGGCTCCGTCCCGACCTTCGACGTCCTCATGCTGGGCGTCGGCCCGGACACCCATGTGGCGTCGCTCTTCCCGGAGTTGCCCGCCGTACGGGAGACCGAGCGCACGGTCGTCGGCGTCCACGGCGCGCCCAAGCCGCCGCCGACCCGGGTCACCCTGACCCTGCCGGCGATCCGGTCGGCCCGCGAGGTGTGGCTGCTCGCGGCCGGCGAGGACAAGGCGGAGGCAGCGGCGATCGCCCTGTCCGGCGCGGGCGAGATCCAGGCACCGGCGGCCGGCGCGCAGGGCCGCGCCCGCACCCTGTGGCTGCTGGACGCGGCGGCGGCCTCACAGCTGCCGCGCGCGCTGTATCCGCCGGCTTCCGCCTGACACCGGCGACATCGGCAACCTGCTGAAGCCCCCGTACGGCCTTCCGGTCGTACGGGGGCTTCAGTGTTCTGGTCACTTGGTGACTTGGGGGCTCAACGCCCGCGCAGCTCGCGGTACTTGGCGACCAGGGCCGTCGTCGACGCGTCCAGGCCCGGCACGTCCGCGCCCTCGCTCAGGGCGGGCTCGACGCGCTTGGCGAGGACCTTGCCCAGCTCGACGCCCCACTGGTCGAAGGAGTCGATGTTCCAGACCGCGCCCTGCACGAACACCTTGTGCTCGTAGAGCGCGATGAGCTGGCCGAGCACGGACGGGGTCAGCTCGCGGGCCAGGATCGTGGTCGTGGGGTGGTTGCCCTTGAACGTCTTGTGCGGCACCAGCTCCTCGGGCACGCCCTCGGCACGCACCTCGTCCGGCGTCTTGCCGAAGCCCAACGCCTGTGTCTGGGCGAAGAAGTTGGCCATCAGCAGGTCGTGCTGCGCCTTGAGCCCGTCGCTCAGCTCGGACACCGGTTCGGCGAAGCCGATGAAGTCCGCCGGGATCAACTTTGTGCCCTGGTGGATGAGTTGGTAGTACGCGTGCTGCCCGTTCGTGCCGGGCGTGCCCCACACCACCGGCCCGGTCTGCCAGTCGACCTCCTGGCCGTCCCGGCCCACGTACTTGCCGTTCGACTCCATGTCCAACTGCTGCAGATACGCGGTGAACTTGGAGAGGTAGTGGCTGTACGGCAGCACGGCGTGCGACTGGGCGTCGTGGAAGTTGCCGTACCAGACGCCCAACAGGCCAAGAAGCAATGGCACGTTGGACTCGGCGGGTGCGGTGCGGAAGTGCTCGTCGACGAGGTGGAACCCGTCGAGCATCTCGCGGAAGCGGTCCGGGCCGATGGCGATCATCAGCGACAGCCCGATCGCCGAGTCGTACGAGTAACGGCCGCCGACCCAGTCCCAGAACTCGAACATATTGGCCGTGTCGATGCCGAACTCGCTGACCTTGCCGGCGTTCGTGGACAGCGCCACGAAGTGCTTGGCCACGGCGTCCTGACCGGCCTTCAGCTCGGTGAGCAGCCAGTCCCGGGCCGAGGTCGCGTTGGTGATCGTCTCGATCGTGGTGAACGTCTTCGACGCGATGATGAACAGCGTCTCCGCCGGGTCGAGGTCACGGGTGGCCTCGTGCAGATCGGCGCCGTCCACGTTCGACACGAACCGGGCCGTCAGGCCGCGGTCGGTGAAACCGCGCAGCACCTCGTACGCCATCGCCGGACCCAGGTCGGAGCCGCCGATACCGATGTTGACGACGTTGCGGATACGACGGCCCGTGTGGCCGGTCCACTCGCCGGAGCGGACGCGGTCCGCGAAGCCGGCCATCTTGTCGAGAACGGCGTGGACTTGCGGGACGACGTTCTCGCCGTCGACCTCGATCACCGCGTCACGCGGGGCGCGCAGCGCGGTGTGCAGGACCGCGCGGTCCTCGGTGACGTTGATCTTCTCGCCGCGGAACATGGCGTCCCGGAGACCGAACACGTCCGTGGCGGTGGCCAGCGCGTGCAGCAGCCGCAGGGTCTCGTCGGTGACGAGGTGCTTCGAGTAGTCGAGGTGCAGGTCACCGACCTTGAGCGTGTAGCCGGTGCCGCGCCCGGGATCGGCGGCGAACAGCTCCCTCAGCTGCACCTCGCCGAGCTCCTCACGGTGCTTGGCCAAGGTGGTCCACTCGGGCGTCTGGTTGAGCCTGGTACGGCCGTCTGCGTTCATTGCGACTTCAGCCTTCTTTCCTACCGACCTGGGGGCCGGTTCCAACCTAATTGATCAGCCCGTGACATGAGCGGTCGTCGCGTCGTCCTGCGGGGCAACAACAGGTACGTCCGGCTTGACCGCAGGTATCAGTGCGATGACCGACAGGACGAAGAAGGCGGCGGTGAGCAGGGCGGGCGTGTTCAACCCCCAGGCCGTGGCGGCGGCGCCACCGAGGAGGGCGCCCAGCGGGGCCCCGGCGGCGGCCAGAGTGCCGAAGGCGGAACTGACCCGGCCCAGCATGTCGGCGGGGGTGCGCTGCTGCATCAGGGTCGTTGTGTTGACGTTCCACAGCATGCTCATGAAGCCGAAGACGGCGAGTGCCGCCACGACCGCTGTCAGGCTGTGCACGGAGCCCATGACGACGAGGGCGCCGGTCTGCACCAGGCCCGCGAGCAGCACGCTCCGCAGCGGGCCGAGCCGGGCGGTGATCCGCCGGTGTACCACTCCCCCGGCCAGGCCGCCGACGGTGAACGCGGTGGTCGCCGCCGCGTATCCGGCGGTGCCGGCGTCCAGCCAGCCGGTCACCAGGATCACCAGGGTGGCGATCAGGGCGCCCATGCCGACGTTGCACAGGGCCGTCGCGCAGCACAGTGCGCGCAGGGGCCGGTCGCTCCACAGGGTGCGCAGCCCGTCCGCGATCTCTCCGCGCAGCGTGCTGCCCACCGGTCCCGGCCCACGGTCGGGCGCCGCGGTGCGCAGCGAGGCGACCAGCGCGGCGGCAAGGAGGAAGGTCCCCGCGTCGGCCACGAAGGGAACCGTGGCCCCCGCCGCGATCAGCAGGGGCACCACGGGCGCTCCCATCAGGCCGCCCGCGATCTTCTGCCCGGTCATCAGCCGGGCGTTGGCGCTGCCGAGCGCCGCTCGGTCCACCAGGGTCGGCAGCAGGGCCGTAGAGGCGTTGTCGAAGAGGGTCTGGAGCGTGGTCAGTGCGAAGGCCAGCGCGATGAGCAGCGGGATCGAGGCCTGGCCGAGTGCGACGGCCACGGCGAAGGCGGCGACGAGCAGCCCACGGACCGCGTCGACCGTCCACATCGCGCGCCGCTGGTCCACCCGGTCCGCGACAGCGCCGCCGAGCGGTCCGAAGACGATCCAGGGCAGATAGCCGCAGGCGGTCACGGACGCGATGAGGAGGGGCCGGTCCGTCAGCGAGACGGCGAGCAGCGGCAGTGCCGCACCCCGCAGCGCGTCCCCGAACCGCGAGATCACGGCGGCACTCCACAGCCGCCCGAACCCCCCGCGCCACGCAGGCACATGAGCGCCCGTCACCTCGACCGTCGTCACGGCTCCCCCTCACGATTCGTCGATTCACAAACCGTAGAGGGCGCCACTGACAATCGGTCCGGAGGCGGGTCGGCCACCGGGCTGCGAAACAGCTCCGGCCAGGCACCTGTGGGCGCCCGGCCGGTTCAACTCCTAGATTTCTCCCCGGAGTTTGGCGAGCGCCTCGGCGAGGATCGCCTCTCCGTCCGCGTCGCTGCGCCGCTCCCGTACATACGCCAGGTGCGTCTTGTAGGGCTCGGTGCGCGGCGGGGCCGGCGGGTTGTCCCGGTCCTGTCCGGCCGGGAAGCCACAGCGGGGGCAGTCCCAGGTTTCGGGAACCTGCGCGTCGCTGGCGAAGCTGGGCTGCGTCTCGTGTCCGTTGGAGCACCAGAAGACGATGCGCAGCCGGGGCGCGGACTCGCCGCGCTCGGCCTCACCCATCGGCCCCGCCCCGACCCGGCTTCCTCGGATCGCGTTGCCACTTGCCACGGTCGTAACTCCCTGCGTGATGGTGCCGCGAAGCGAGTCGGCGTTTTCGCTCCGTTGCGAGCGCCTCAGTCTACGTAAGGCCCAACGCGCGTCCAGTGGTTGGAGTTACAGCCCCTACACCTAGACGCAAGCCCCATGATAGGCCGCGCTCAGCTGCGCGTACCGAACATGGGGCCTTACGTACGGAATGTGCGACGGAACGTGCGGTCAGCTCGTCTTCATCAGCAGGCCGAGTACGACGATGCAGGCGAACCAGAGCACACCGAGCACCACGGTGATGCGGTCCAGGTTGCGCTCGGCGACCGAAGAGCCACCGACGGACGAGGCCATGCCGCCACCGAACATGTCGGAGAGACCGCCGCCCTTCCCCTTGTGCATCAGCACCAGCAGCATCAGCAGCAGGCTGAAGACGATCAGGGCGATCGAGAACCCCAAAACCACGGCTGGACCAACTTCCTCGGATTCGGATGGACGACAGGGGCATAGCGGCTGGCGCTATGCCCCCGCAAGGGTACGACGGATCGCGGCTACCGCCTACTCGCAGCTTGTCGGTTCGCTGCTGAACTCACTGGTCGCGGAAGCGCACGATCTTCACGAACTCGTCCGCGTCCAGCGAGGCACCGCCGACCAGGGCACCGTCGACGTCGGGCTGGGCCATGATCTCGGCGACGTTGCCGGACTTCACGGAGCCGCCGTACTGGATGCGGACCTGGTCGGCCAGCTCCTGCGAGTACAGCTCGGCGAGCTTGCCGCGGATGGCCTCGCAGACCTCCTGGGCGTCGCCGGCGCCGCAGACCTTGCCGGTGCCGATGGCCCAGACGGGCTCGTACGCGATGACGATCGACTCGGCCTGCTCGGCCGGGACGTCCTTGAGGCCGCCCTCGACCTGGGCGAGGGTGTGGGCGACGTGGTTGCCCGCCTCGCGGATGTCGAGTTCCTCGCCGACGCAGAGGATCGGGGTCAGGCCGTGCTTGTAGGCGGCCTTGACCTTGGCGTTGACGATCTCGTCGGTCTCCGCGTGGTACTGGCGGCGCTCGGAGTGGCCGACCGCCACGTACGTGCACTTCAGCTTGGCCAGCATCGCACCGGAGATCTCGCCGGTGTAGGCGCCGGAGTCGTGCGCCGAGATGTCCTGGGCGCCGTACTTGATCTTGAGCTTGTCGCCGTCGACCAGGGTCTGCACGGAGCGCAGGTCGGTGAAGGGCGGCAGGACGGCGACCTCGACGGCCTCGTAGTCCTTGTCCGCGAGGGCGAAGGCGAGCTTCTGGACGTGGGCGATGGCCTCAAGGTGATTGAGGTTCATCTTCCAGTTGCCCGCCATGATCGGCGTGCGCCCAGAGGAAATAGATGGAGCCATTACGGTCAGTCCTCCAGTGCGGCGAGGCCGGGGAGCGTCTTGCCCTCTAGGTATTCGAGGGAGGCGCCGCCGCCGGTCGAGATGTGGCCGAATGCGGTCTCGTCGAAGCCCAGGATGCGGACGGCCGCGGCGGAGTCGCCACCGCCGACGACCGTGAAGGCCGGGGAGTCGAGAAGGGCCTGGGCGACCGCCTTGGTGCCCTCGGCGTAGTCGGGGTGCTCGAAGACGCCCATCGGACCGTTCCAGAAGATGGTGGCCGCGTCGGCGAGCTTCGAGGCGTACAGGGCACCGGTCTCGGGACCGATGTCGAGGCCCATCTGGTCGGCCGGGATGGCGTCCGCGGCGACGACGGTGGGGTTGGACGGGGCCTTCGTCTTCAGGTCCGGGAACCCGGCCGAGGTCACGACGTCGACCGGGACGACCAGCTCGACGCCGTTCTTCTCGGCGCGCTCGACGTACTCGGTGACGGCGGGCAGCTGGTCGTCCTGGACCAGGGAGGCGCCGATCTCGTAGCCCTTGGCCTTGAGGAAGGTGAAGGCCATGCCGCCGCCGATGAGGATGCGGTCGGCCTTGCCGAGCAGCTGGTCGATGACGGCGAGCTTGTCGGAGACCTTGGAGCCGCCGAGGGCGACCACGTAGGGCCGCTTGACGTCCTCGGTGAGCTTCTTCAGGACGCCGACCTCGGTGGCGATGAGGTAGCCGGCGTAGTGCGGCAAGCGGGCCGGGAGGTCGTACACGGAGGCGTGCTTGCGGTGCACGGCGCCGAAACCGTCGCCTACGTAGATGTCCGCCAGAGCGGCGAGCTGGTCGGCGAACTCGCCGCGCTCGACGTCGTCCTTGGAGGTCTCGCCCGCGTTGAAGCGCAGGTTCTCGATGACCGCGACCTGGCCGGGTTCGAGGCCGCGCACCGCGTCGTGGGCGGCGGGGCCGACGGTGTCCTGGGCGAACGCGACCGGTGCGCCGAGGAGTTCGGCCAGGCGCTCGGCCGGCTGGAGGAGGGAGAAGGCCGGGTCCGGGGCGCCCTTGGGGCGGCCCAGGTGCGAGGCCACGATCACCTTGGCGCCCGCCTCGACGAGGGCCTTGACGGTGGGCAGGACGGCGCGGATGCGGCCGTCGTCGGTGATGAGGCCGTCGGCCAGCGGGACGTTGAGGTCGGCGCGGACGAAGACCCGCTTGCCGTCCACGCCTTCGGCGAGAAGTTCGTCGATCGTCTTCATAAAGGGACTCCTAGGGAGGGCTCTTCAGATCCGAGAGGGCTGATCGATCACTACGTAGCACAGGGCTCGGACAGCGCGGCGTGCGCTGCCCGAGCCCTGACTCACATCGAGTTGCCTGCTCTGGGAGTTAGAGCTGGCCGCCGACGAAGACCGTGAGGTCGACGAGGCGGTTGGAGTAGCCCCACTCGTTGTCGTACCAGCCGAGGATCTTCACCGTGTTGCCCTCCTGGACCATGGTCAGGAGGGAGTCGAAGGTGCAGGAGGCCTGGTCGCCGACGATGTCCGAGGAGACGATCGGGTCCTCGGTGTAGGACAGGTAACCCTTGAGGTCACCGTCCTCGGAGGCCTTCTTGAACGCGGCGTTGACCTCGTCCTTGGTGACCTCGCGCTGCAGCGTCACGACCAGGTCGGTGGCCGAACCGGTCGGGACCGGGACGCGCATCGCGATGCCGTCCAGCTTGCCCTTGAGCTGCGGGAGGACCAGGGCGGTGGCCTTGGCGGCACCGGTCGTGGTCGGGATGATGTTCTCGGCGGCGGCACGCGCGCGGCGCAGGTCCGAGTGCGGGAAGTCCAGGATGCGCTGGTCGTTCGTGTACGCGTGGACCGTCGTCATCAGGCCCTTGACGATGCCGAAGTTCTCGTCGAGAACCTTGGCCATCGGCGCCACACAGTTGGTGGTGCAGGAGGCGTTCGAGATGACGTGGTGGCTGGCCGCGTCGTACTTGTCCTGGTTGACGCCCATCACGATGGTGATGTCCTCGTCCTTGGCCGGAGCCGAGATGAGGACCTTCTTGGCGCCGCCGGCGATGTGCTTCTCGGCGTCGGCCTTCTTCGTGAAGATGCCGGTGGACTCGATGACGATGTCGACGCCGAGGTCGCCCCACGGGATGTCGGCGGGGTTGCGCTCGGACAGCACCTTGATGGTGTGGCCGTCGACGGTGATCGTGTCCTCGGTGTGCGACACCTCGGCCTTGAGTCGGCCCAGGATGGTGTCGTACTTGAGCAGGTGAGCGGTGGTCGCGGTGTCACCCAGGTCGTTGACAGCCACGATCTCGATGTCAGCACCCTGCTCCAGCAGCGCGCGGAAGTAGTTACGACCGATGCGGCCAAAGCCGTTGATGCCTACGCGGATCGTCACGAACCGATCTCCTCGTTGGTACGCCGGCTCAGTGCCGGCGAGTTGTATGGGATGTCCCCGACCGCCTACGACCCTACCTCCCTGCGGCCCCCTCGGTGACATTGAGATGCCCCATACACGGCAGGGCGGTCCGTACCCGCCAGTAGGGGTACGGACCGCCCTCGATGTTCATGACATCGACATGCCGAGTCAGCTCCGCAGGGCTGCCAGTGCCTTCTTGAGCAGGGCCGCGCGGTCGGTGGCCGAGGTGACCTGTTCCAGGCCGAAGCCGAGGAGCACGGTGCGGTCGGTGGTGACCGCGCCGTACGTCTGGAAGAGGGCTCCGGTGCGGGTCCAGTCGTTCAGGACCGCCGGGCTGCCGGCGGGCGGGCCGGTCACGGTCCAGGCGCCGAGCGAGGTCTCGAAGCCCTCGGCCTGGGTCGCCGTACCGCCCACGACGAGCGAGGTGTCGTCGGCGAGGACGCCGTGGCCGCCGGTGTTCGGGTCGGTGACGTAGCTCAGCGAGACCTCGACGGACTTGCCGGCGTAGGCGCTCAGGTCGAAGCCGACCTGCTGCCAGCCGTTGGAGGCGCCGGTGAAGCTGTTCCACGAACCGGTGGTGCCGGTCGCGGTGCAGCCGCTGGTGGCGACGGTCAGGTAGTGCTTGAGCCACGGGTGCTCGGCGACCAGGAAGCCGGCCTCGCACTCCGAGGGCGGCGTGGTACTGGTGGCGCCGCCCACCTCCGGGAGCGTGGTCCAGTCGTCGGCCCCGGTGGTGTGGATCTCGACCACGGCGTGGTCGTAGCCGGGCTCGGTGTCCCACAGCAGTTCGCTGCGCAGCGTGGGCTTGCCGGCCGCGCTCACCCCGGTGAGGTCGATGGTGCGGGCGAGGCGCTTGTAGGCGTCGTCGGTGTGGACGGCGGCCGCCATGTAGGAGCCCGCGTAGGGCCCGTACGGGTTGACGGTCCCGGCGAACTGCCCCGCCCCCGCACTCGCGAACTGCGGGTACGTGGTGGGCGACAGCGAGTCCGAGGTGACGCTGTAGGTACCGGCCCGGTCCAGCGGGTTGCCGGGCGCGCCGCCGAGCGGCCCGGTGAAGCCGGCGAGCTTGCCGGAGCCGGTGAAACCGCTGGCCCCGGGGGTGGACGTACGCGAATAGGCGCCCAGGTAGTACTGGCTGAAGTCGTTCGAGGGGGTGCCGTCGCCGAGGTCGACGCTGCCGCCGGCCCGTTCGCCGGCCTCGATCAGCTTGCCGCCCTCGTTGAGGAAGGCGCGCAGCTGGAGCTGGGTGTCGTTGCCCGGTCCCGCCGTGCCCGAGTAGTGGACGACCGTCTTGAAGTGGTCGAGCACGCCGAGCGCGTCGGGCGCGCCCTGCGTGGCGACGTCCCAGACGACCGCCTTACGGCCGTTCGCCTTCAGCGCGTCGACGTAGGTCTGCGCCTGGGTGGCGGCAGCGCCCTCCTCGGCGACCACGAGAGTGTCGGCCGCGGGCCTCTTGGCCACCGTGTACGTGAAGTGCGCGCTGGAGGTGGGCTTTCCCGCCTTCGTCTCGCCGGTGAACCAGACCTCGACCTTGTCGCCCGGGTCGCCGTCCTTGACCTTGGCCCGGTACTCGTCGAAGTACAGGTTGTCGTCCCCGCCGTAGGTCTGGCCGCCCTTCCAGGACTTGAGCGCCATGTCCTCCGTACGGCCGCCGTTGACGCGGTACTTGAGCTCCTTGTCGCGCACGGACTTCCGTACGACGACGGAGACCTCCTGGTCGGCGCCGCGCGAGTACGACGTCGGGAAGGTGGCCGGGGTGAAGTCGGCGGCGCCGAGGCCGACCGACGACGTGGGCTGGTCGGGGTGGACGGCGGTCTCGGCGACGGAGAGCGCGAAGGGGATGTTCTTCTCGAACTCGTCCTGGATCAGCTTCTCGTCGTCGGGGAAGTTGAAGACGGACTGGCAGTCGGCCGCGTTCCAGGCGTCGTTCGGGTCGATGTTCGACGCGGTCTGGCAGGTCGACATCTCCGGGGTGAACATCGACATGCTGTTGACGTTCGACGCGTGGCCGTCCGCCTCGCCGTTGGTCGTGTACAGCTCCGAGGAGACCTGCGAGCGGTAGCCGGGGATCGCCGGGTTGTCCGGGGTGCCGGCGAGCGCCTTGTAGAGCACGTCGTCCGGGGTCGGGGTCGCGACCTGCCAGCCGACTCCGTAGAGGAGGAGTTCGGCGGCGGAGTGGTAGTTGATGCCGTAGCTGAAGCCGATCCGCTTCTCGAAGGCGTCGAGCGCCTGGGTCTCCGGCTCGGAGGCCGGAGCCGTGCCGCGGTAGGTCTCACTCGTGGGGTTCGGGGACGAACCCTCGTCGTCGTAGCCCCACTTGTAGGCGAAGTTGCGGTTGAGGTCGACGCCGTCGCCGGTGGAGATGGCGCCGTCGGCGTTGACGTCCCGCAGGTTCTTGCGCCACAGGCGCGTGTCGCTGTTCTGGAAGGTGTAGTCGTAGCCGTCCGGGTTGGCGGACAGCACGAACCACAATTCCGTGGAGTCGACGATCTTCTTGACGCGCTTGTCGGTCGAGTAGTTGTCCAGGTAGTAGTGCATCAGCCGGCGGGTCATTTCCGGCGTGATCCACTCGCGCGCGTGCTGGTTGGACACGTACAGCACGGAGGGCTTGGAGCCGTCCTTGGTCGTCTTCGCGCCCTTGGTCAGTTTGAGCGCGAGGATGTCCTGGCCGTCGATCGTCTTGCCGATGGACTCGACCTTGGTGAGGCCGGGGTTGGCCTGCCCGGTCTTGACGATCTCCTCTTCGAGGCCGCCGCTTCCGCTGTACGGGCGGAACACGCCCTGCGCCGCGTCCTCGACGCGCGTTTCGGCCTTGGCCGAAAGGGTGTGTTCGGTGAGGTCGACGCCCTGCTTCTCCAGCTTCTGAGCCTGCTGGTCGGTGAGGTAGACCTCTACGGCGGTCTTGCCGGACGCCGAGAACTGGTTGTCGCCGAGTTCGTGGGCGTCCTGTCCGGCCTTCAGGAGCAGGGGTATCTGCTTCTGCGTGACGTCGGCGTGGAAGACCTTGACCTCGGCGGGGTCGGGCTTCGCGGAACTCCCGGCCTGCGCCTGGGCGATCGGTGCGATGCTCGCCCCTGCGATCAGGAGCGCGCCGACAGCGAGGATCGATCTCGCTCTGTGTCTCATGAACCCCCCTAGCAATCGTTCGCCACAGCGGCGAACAGTTGCCAGGCTCATGACACTTCATGATCGAGTCAAGGGCGCCTCAAGGACAGCCAAACGGCGGCGTGGGGCCCTTTGGGAGGCTCAGGGGGCTCATGCCGGGGAGTCGACGACCGCGACACCCGTCCCTCCCGGCCTGGGCGGCGCCGCGCTCGGGCAGGCCCGGCAGATCGACTTGGGGGCAGGCCGTTGATTTTCCCCCGCCTGATCAGCCGGCAGGCCTGAACGGGCATCTGCGCCCACGTGTTGACAGCTCGTCAGCAGCCGGCCAAGCGGCTCAAGACAACGAAACGCCGGTGCCGACGCCCCCAACGGGCATCCGCACCGGCGTGTTGACGGATCATCAGCCGATCCGTGCCGTGTGATCGTCAGCCGACCATGTTGTCGGCCATCTCCTCGGTAATGCTGGACTCCGTGCCCGGGATGCCGAGGTCCTGGGCCCGCTTGTCGGCCATCGCCAGCAGTCGGCGGATACGGCCGGCCACCGCGTCCTTGGTCAACGGCGGGTCGGCGAGGGCGCCCAGTTCCTCCAGGGAGGCCTGCTTGTGGTCCATGCGGAGCCGTCCGGCCGCCGCGAGGTGCTCGGGGACCTCGTCGGCGAGGATCTCCAGCGCACGCCCCACACGGGCTCCGGCGGCGACGGCCGCGCGGGCCGAGCGGCGCAGGTTCGCGTCGTCGAAGTTGGCGAGCCGGTTCGCCGTGGCGCGCACCTCGCGGCGCATCCGGCGCTCCTCCCAGGCCAGCACCGACTCGTGCGCGCCGAGCCGGGTGAGCAGGGCGCCGATCGCGTCGCCGTCACGGACGACCACCCGGTCCACGCCGCGCACCTCGCGTGCCTTCGCGGCGATCGACAGCCGGCGGGCGGCGCCGACCAGCGCGAGCGCGGCCTCCGGGCCCGGGCAGGTCACCTCCAGGGAGGAGGACCGGCCGGGCTCGGTCAGTGAACCGTGCGCCAGGAACGCGCCTCTCCAGGCCGCCTCCGCGTCACAGGTGGCCCCCGAGACGACCTGCGGCGGCAGGCCCCGGATCGGGCGTCCACGGCCGTCCACGAGCCCCGTCTGCCGGGCCAGCTGATCGCCGCCCGCAACCACCCGGACGACGTAACGGGAGCCGCGGCGCAGGCCGCCGGGCGCCATCACGATCAGTTCGGAACTGTGGCCGAAGATCTCCAGGATGTCCCGCTTGAGCCGGCGCGCCGCCATCGCGGTGTCCAGCTCCGCCTCGATCACGATGCGCCCGCTCACCAGGTGGAGGCCTCCGGCGAACCGCAGAATGGCGGAGACCTCCGCCTTCCTGCAGCAGGTCCGGGTGACGGGGAGCCGGGAGATCTCATCCTTCACCGCTGCCGTCATCGCCATGGGCCGATCCTTCCATGCATCCGAAAAATACGGTCGTACGCGGCGGCCAACAGCTCCGGGTCGTGCCTTGGAGTTCCGTCGGTCCGGGCCACCGGCGCCAGCTCGACCGCGGCGTCCAGCCGCTTGGCGGCTTCGGTGAGCGACGCGCGATCGGGCACGGCGGCCTCGTCGGCCAGCACCACGTCCAGGGCGAGTTTAGGGGCGTGTCGTCCCAAAACCTCCAAATGACGCTGCGGGGAGAAGCCATCGGTTTCTCCGGGCTGCGGCGCGAGGTTCAGGGAGAGTACCCGGCGCGCCTTCGTCTCGGTGAGCGCGTCGAGCAGTTCCGGCACCAGCAGGTGCGGGATGACCGACGAGAACCAGGAGCCCGGGCCGAGCACCACCCAGTCCGCGTCGAGCACCGCGGCGACGGCCTCGGGCACGGCCGGCGGGTCGTGCGGCACGACGTGCACGGACATCACCTCACCGGGCGTGAGCGCCACGGTCGCCTGTCCCCGGACGGTGTCGACGTCGTCGGGCCGCGCCGGATCGTGCCCCTTGACCAGGGCCTGGAGCTCCAGCGGTACGGCGGACATGGGCAGCACGCGCCCGTGCGCGCCGAGCAGCTTGCCGACCAGGTCGAGGGCCTGGACGTGATCCCCGAGCTGCTCCCACAGGGCGACGATCAGCAGATTGCCGACCGCGTGTTCGTGCAGGTCGCCCTTGGACTGGAAGCGGTGCTGGATGACGCGGGCCCAGGTCTGGCCCCAGTCGTCGTCGCCGCACAGCGCGGCGAGGGCCTTGCGCAGGTCGCCGGGGGGCAGCACGCCCAGTTCGTCGCGCAGGCGTCCGCTGGAGCCGCCGTCGTCGGCCACGGTGACGACGGCGGTGAGGTCGCCGGTGATCCGGCGCAGCGCGGTGAGCGAGGCGGACAGGCCCATGCCGCCGCCGAGGGCGACCACCTTGGGCTGGGTGCCGCGCCGGCGCGGCTTGCCGCCGCGGGCCTCCACGGGCCTGGTCGTCCGTCCTTCGGGCACCACGCGGCGCAGCCTGCCCAGCCGTGGGCTACGTCCTGTCATTCCCGTCCCATGTCCCGGTGTACGACCACCGTCTCCACGCCTTCGGCCACGAGCCGCGCGGCGAGCTTCTCCGCCGTGGCGACGGAGCGGTGCTTGCCGCCGGTGCAGCCGATCGCGATCGTCACGTACCGCTTGCCCTCGCGCCGGTAGCCGGCCGCGATGAGCCTGAGCAACTCGGCGTACCGGTCGAGGAACTCCTTGGCGCCGGGCTGGTTGAAGACGTACGCCGAGACCTCCTCGTTGAGGCCGTTGAAGGGGCGCAGCTCCGGGATCCAGTGCGGGTTGGGCAGGAAGCGCATGTCGGCGACGAGGTCGGCGTCGACCGGGAGGCCGTACTTGAAGCCGAAGGACATGACGGTGGCCCGCAGCTCGGGCTCCTCCTCGCCCGCGAACTGGGCGTCCATCTTGGCGCGCAGTTCGTGGACGTTGAGGCTGGAGGTGTCGATGACGAGGTCGGCGTCGCCGCGCAGTTCGCGCAGCAGCTCGCGTTCGGCGTCGATGCCGTCGACGATGCGGCCGTCGCCTTGGAGGGGGTGGGGGCGGCGCACCGACTCGAAGCGGCGCACCAGGGCGTCGTCGGAGGACTCCAGGAAGACGATCCGCCGGGTGACGTGCTTCGACTCCAGGTCGGCGAGGGACTCCCGGAGGTTGTCGAAGAAGCGCCGTCCGCGTACGTCGACGACGACCGCGATGCGTGCCACGTTGCCCTGGGAGCGGGCGCCGAGCTCCACCATGGTGGGGATCAGGGCGGGCGGGAGGTTGTCGACGACGAACCAGCCGAGGTCCTCCAGACACTTGGCGGCGGTGGACCGCCCGGCCCCGGACATGCCGGAGATGATCACCAGCTCGGGGATGGCCACTTCGGCCACCCCGGCTGTCGTGCCGTCCGTACTCACCTGTGCTCCGTCGTCCTGGACCTCTTGCTGGGAAACCTGATCGTCGCCGGTTTCCTTGTGCGTCCGATCTCGGTCCGCTGTGGGCTGCTTCTCTTGTTCGGTCATGTCTCCTGCCCCCGTCGCTCGTCCGGGGCTCCCGCGGGTACGGGCTCCCCTGGGACACCCGCTGTCGTCTCGGGTGTCCCGTCTTCCATGTCTTCCATGATCTCTCCAGTCGCCGTGTTCACGGCGGGTGCGGCCGGGGCCGCCTGGGCGAGGGCCACCGCGATGGTCTCGGCGGTCTTGCGACCTATGCCCGGAACCTCGCAGATCTGGTCGATTGTCGCGGATCGCAGCTTCTTCACCGAACCGAAGTGTTTGATCAGCGCCTGTTTGCGTGTCTCGCCGAGGCCGGGCACGTCGTCCAGGGGGCTCGCCCGGAACCGCTTGGCACGCTTGGCGCGCTGATAGGTGATCGCGAAGCGGTGGGCCTCGTCGCGGACGCGCTGCAGGAGGTAGAGGCCCTCGCTGGTGCGGGGCAGCACCACCGGGTCGTCGTCGTCCGGCAGCCAGACCTCCTCCAGGCGCTTGGCGAGGCCGCACACGGCGATGTCGTCGATGCCCAGCTCGTCGAGGGCCCGCTTGGCGGCGGCGACCTGCGGCTGCCCACCGTCGACCACGACGAGCTGCGGCGGGTAGGCGAACCGCTTGGGGCGGCCCTCCTCGTCCTTCAGCTCGTCGCCGTCCGCCCACTCCCCCGTCTTCTCCTTCTCGGCGAGATAGCGCCGGAAGCGGCGGGTGATCACCTCGTGCATCGAGCGGACGTCGTCCTGGCCCTCGAAGCCCTTGATCTGGAAGCGGCGGTACTCGCTCTTGCGCTGCAGCCCGTCCTCGAAGACGACCATCGACGCCACGACGTCGTCGCCCTGGAGGTGCGAGATGTCGTAGCACTCGATCCGCAGGGGGGCGCTGTCCAGGTCGAGGGCCTCGGAGATCTCCTCCAGCGCGCGCGAGCGGGTGGTGAGGTCGGAGGCGCGCTTGGTCTTGTGGAGGATCAGCGACTGCTGGGCGTTGCGCGCGACGGTCTCCATGAGGGACTTCTTGTCGCCGCGCTGCGGGATACGCAGCGACACGTTCGCCCCGCGCCGGTCCGTCAGCCACTGCTGGACCGGCTCCACCGGGTCGGGCAGGGCCGGGACGAGGACCTCCTTGGGGACGGAGTCCCCGGTCTCCTCGCCGTAGAGCTGCTGGAGGGCGTGCTCGACGAGGGCCGCGGTGGTGACGTCCTCGACCTTGTCGGTGACCCAGCCGCGCTGGCCACGCACGCGTCCGCCGCGGACGTGGAAGATCTGGACGGCCGCCTCCAGCTCGTCCTCGGCGACGGCGATCAGGTCGGCGTCGGTCGCGTCGGCGAGGACGACCGCGCTCTTCTCCATGGCCTTCTTCAGGGCCTCGATGTCGTCGCGGAGGCGGGCCGCCCGCTCGTACTCCATCTCCTCGGCCGCGTCCGTCATCTGCTTCTCCAGACGGCGGATGTACGTGCCGGTGCGGCCGGCCATGAAGTCGCTGAACTCCTCGGCCAGTTCGCGGTGCTCCTCCTCGGAGACGCGGCCGACGCAGGGGGCGGAGCACTTGCCGATGTAGCCGAGCAGGCAGGGGCGGCCGGTGCGGGCCGCGTTCTTGAAGACGCCGGCCGAGCAGGTGCGGACGGGGAACACGCGCAGCAGGAGGTCCACGGTGTCGCGGATCGCCCACGCGTGTCCGTACGGCCCGAAGTAGCGGACGCCCTTCTTCTTGTGACCGCGCATCACCTGCACGCGCGGGTACTCCTCGTTCATCGTCACCGCGAGGTACGGGTAGCTCTTGTCGTCGCGGTACTTGACGTTGAACCGGGGGTCGTACTCCTTGATCCAGGAGTACTCCAGCTGGAGGGCCTCGACCTCCGTGGACACCACCGTCCACTCCACCGACGCGGCCGTGGTGACCATCGTGCGCGTGCGCGGGTGGAGTCCGGCCAGGTCCTGGAAGTAGTTCGCCAGGCGCTGGCGCAGGCTCTTCGCCTTTCCGACGTAGATCACCCGGCGGTGCTCGTCGCGGAACTTGTAGACCCCGGGCGAGTCCGGGATCTCTCCCGGCCTGGGGCGGTAGCTGGAGGGATCGGCCATGTTTCACACCCTACTGGCGCGGAGTGACAGCGCGGCGGGGCTGTGGACAACGGCGGACACGCCCGGCGGAACTCTTGTCGGGTGTCCGGCCGGTACTCCTAGCGGGACTCCAGAAACGTGAGAACCGCCAGGACACGGCGGTGGTCGTCGGCGGCTTCCGGAAGGTGGAGTTTACCCAGGATGCTGCGGACGTGCTTCTCGACGGTGCCCTCGGTGACCCACAGCCGGCGGCCGATGCCGGCGTTGGAGCGGCCCTCCGCCATCAGCCCCAGGACCTCGCGCTCGCGGGTGCTGAGGAAGGACAGCGGGTCGTCGCGGCGCTGCGCCGAGAACAGCTCGTGCACCAGGGAGGGGTCGACGACCGAGCCGCCCTTGTGGATACGGTCGAGGGCCTCGACGAACTCGTCGACGACCGTGATCCGGCTCTTGAGGAGATACCCGACCTTGTGCCCGCCGGCCAGCAGCTCCAGGGCCTCCTCGACCTCGACGAACGCTGACAGTACGAGGATGCCGGTGTCGGGGTGGCGCTCACGGATCGTCCGGGCCGCCTTCAGTCCCTCGGTGGAGTGGTCGGGCGGCATCCTGATGTCGACGATCGCGAGGTCGGGCCGCTCGGCGTCGACCAGTTCCAGGAGCCGTACCGCGTCGCCGGCCTGGCCCGCCACCTCGTAGCCCAGGCGTTCGCACAGGCTCGCGAGGCCCTCCCTGAGCAGGACGTCGTCGTCGGCGAGGACGACCCGTCCCCGCGCCGTCTGCTGCGATGCGTCCATCGTCCCGGCTCCCCTTGCCCGACCAGTGCGGTGCGCCACGCACAGCCTGCCGGACCGGGTCGGGTACGGCTAGCGGGTAAGGGAATTGGAGGGTGGCCGTGACGACACAGGGTCGTGTCCGGGCGATTCTCGTAGCAGTGCAGACGCGGACGGACCGGTCGCCTCGGGCGAGGGGTGACTCGGCGGGTCGGAAAGGCTGCGGGAGATGCGGCGGACACGGGCGGACAGACGACGGCGGTCGGTCCGTGTCCGCCCGTACGAGGACGACACCCGGTCCCTGAAGGACCTCCTTGACCCGCGGGACCCCGACATCGTCCGCGCCAAGCGCCTGCGGCCGGCCTCGGCCCGGCACGGCCGAATCCACCACCCCTGGAGCCGGACGGCTGCCTCTCCGTCCGAGAAGACCGCCCGATGCGTACGCGACGTCACCGAGTCCACGGCTCCCCCGACCTGGACCCCATCGCGTACGCCTCGGGCGGTCACCCGTCCGTCCGGGGAAGCGGCAGTCGTACGGTGAGGGTCGTGCCCTCCCCCGGTGGGCTGCCGACGCGCAGCTTGCCGCCGATCGCCTCGACGCGGTCGACGAGTCCGATGAGCCCGGAGCCGTGCCCGAGGTCGGCGCCGCCCACTCCGTCGTCGGCGATCGTCACCTCCAGGACGTCGTCCTCGACCCGCGCCGACACCGCCACGAAGCTCGCGCGCGCGTGCTTGACGGCGTTGGTGAGGCACTCGGAGGTCACGTAGTAGACGGCGACCTCGATCCGCTCCGGGAGACGGCCGGCGGGTAGGCGCAGATCGAGTTCCACGGGGATGGCTGAGCGGCGGGCCAGCGCGCGCAGGGCCGGGCCCAGGCCGCCCTTGGAGAGGATCGCGGGGTGGATGCCGCGCGCGATCTGCAACAGATCGGCGAAGGCGTCGTCCAGGCCCTTGGCGATGTGGTCCAGCTGCTCGGCGAGTTCCTCCGGCTGCTCGTCCAGCATCGACTGGGCCATTCTGAGGTCGAGTTGGAGCGAGACGAGGCGCTGTTGGACACCGTCGTGCAGATCGCGTTCGATACGGCGTCTGGAGGCGTCCCCGGCGGCCACCACGCGCGTGCGTGACGCCGTGAGCTGGTCTCGGCTGTCGGCGTTGGCGAGGGCGGTGGCGACGAGTTCGGTGAAGTCGGCGAGCCGGCACTCGGTGCCCGGGGGCAGCGGTTCGGTTCCGGCGGCGGCCGCGACGACGGCACCCCACAGCCGGTCGTCCACGACGATGGGGGCGCCCACCGAGCGGCCCACGCGCGCGGGGCGGGCGGTGCGCGCCACCTCCGCCGCGGCGGCCGTCTCGGCCTCGGCCACGGGCCCGCGCGCGGAACCCAGGACGGTGGCGGCTCCGTCGGCGCCGAAGCGCAGGACGGCGGCGGAGCCGCTGCTCAGGACCTTGCCCACCTGGTCGGCGACTTCGGAGAACACCTCGTGCGGTGGCACCCCGCGCGCGACGAGGGTGGCGACCCGGCGCAGCGCGGTCTGTTCGCGGGCGGCGCGGCGGCTCTCGGTGACGTCGCGCGCGGCGGCGTAGATCAGGCCCTCTCCGGTGACCGGGCGGGCGCTCCACTGGAACCAGCGTTCGGTGCCGTCGTCCCGGACGAAGCGGTTCTCGAACTCGGCCAGTTCGACGCCGCTCGCCAGCCGGTCGAGGACGGCACGCGTGCGTGCCCGGTCCTCCGGGTGCACGAACTCCAGCCAGGGTCTGCCGAGCAGTGACTGTGCGGAGTGGCCGAGGGTCCGCTCGAAGGCGGGGTTCACGCGCTTGAAGTAGCCGTCGAGTCCGGCGATGCACAACAGGTCGAGGGAGAGGTGGAAGATGCTCGCCAGCTCCTGCTCGGCCTTGTCGCGCCGCCCGTGTGCCGCGGCGAAGGACGCCATGGTGCCGTTCATGCCGCCGAGCAGTTGCGCCCAGGTCCCCTCGAACGCGGCGACATCCGCGCGGTGGCCGAGCCGGTTGTCGTCGATCGCGGTGTTCATCGTGTTGATCTCACCGGCGAGCCGTTCGGTGGTCACCCGCAGTTCGCGGAACGTGTCGGCGACGGCGCCGAGTTCGTCCCGGCCCGCGTACCGGATGTCGTACGACAGATCGCCCTCGGACAGTGCCCGGGCGCCTGCGGAGACCTCGCTGAGCGGCCGGGTGATCGACAGCCTCAGGGTCAGCGCGAGGACGGTGACGGCGGCCAGGACGGCCAGCGACACGCCGAGGTCGCGGGCCTCACGCGTGCGTGCGGTGTCGAGGTCGCGCGCGGCGTCGCGGCCCAGTTCGGCGGCGGCCTGGTGCTGGATGACGCGCAGGGCCTCGATGCGCTGCGTCGACGCGAGCAGCCAACTGGCGTACGTGGGCCAGGCGTTCCGTTGGGCGTGCGGGTCGGCGAGGGTCTCGCGGGTCTTGCGGACGACGAGGCCCGGGTGCTGGAGGAGGACTACGTAGAGCCGGCCCTTGAGGCCGGCGGGCGCGGTCTGGCCGAAGTCGTCCAGGAGCGCCTTCTCCAGGGCCGACCAGCGGTCCGTGGCGGTGGCGTGCGGGGCGTCGGGGGTGTCGAAGAGCACGGCCAGTTCGGTGCGTTCGCGTTCGGCGGCCTCGATGGCGTTCAAGAGCGCGATGTGGGCGTCGGCCGCCTGCCCGGAGGCGCGGGTCGGGCGGCCGGACTCCAGGGTGGCGGCCAGCTCCAGGAGGTCGTCCTCGATCGTGTCGTACTGGTCGGCGAGTTGGGGCGCGGTGAGGGAGCCGGTCCCCAACTGGAGCCGCAGGGCGTGCAGTTGGCGGTTCCGCGCGTCGAGTCGGCCCGGCACGTCGGGCGACCCGGTCCAGCCGGCCGCGCCCAGGAGGGCGGCGTTCAGGGCGTGGTCGGTGGCGTGCTGCGCGCCGGAGCGTTCCTTCAAGGTCGCCGGTCCTGGACGCAGCCGGGCCTTCACGGCGGCGATGCGCTCCCTGGCGATGGCGTCGGTCAGCGCGGTGGTCCGGAACGACAGCGCGGTCGCCGTACGGAAGTCCCGCATCGTCTGCGCCTCGCGCCACTGTGTGACGGAGCCGAACACGGTGAACGCCAGCATGCCGGTCACCGGGAGCAGTACCAGGAGCATCAGCTTGCGCCCGACGCGCAGCCGGGCGAGGAAGGGGATACGGAGGGCGGCGCCGGGCCGCGGGCGCCGGCGCAGGCAGTGCACGATGACGGGCCCGCCGAAGCGCTTGGCCCGCGCCAGCGCGGACTCCAGGGCGTCGATGTCGTG
>NZ_JBHXME010000056.1:0-58319 GCF_042721125.1 Streptomyces sp. NPDC058469 | reverse complement strand
TACTGCGCGAGGTGCTGCAGTTCAGCGCCGCCGAGGTCGCCGACCAGCTCGACACCACCGTCCCGGCCGTCAACAGCACACTCCAGCGCGCCCGCCTTCTTCGTCCACGATGTCCGCCCGGCGCTGCGCCGCGGCCCCAACACCCTGGAAGTCGTCCTGCACAGCTCCGATCCTCGCGCGGTCGTCCTCGTCGATCTGGCGATGGAACGGGCCGGCGACGTGCGGACGGTGGTCAGCGACGCCTCCTGGCGCAGCTTCGTCGACGAGCGGTCGTTCCCGGTGCGGCTACACAGGGGCCAGTGGGGCGAGCCGGCCGCGATCCAACGGATTGCCCGCCCCCATCCGCTGCCCGCCACCAGTTGGCTGAACGGACCTCCCGCGGTGGGCACCGAGACGCTGCGCACCGACGCGGCCCCGGAGGCGGTGGACGCTCCGCAGTGGTTCCGCATGCGCCTGCCGGTCGGCACGGCGCGTGTGCGCCTCCCGGTGCGGGGAACCGCGACGGTACGGCTGGCGGACCGTCAACTCCCCTGCGAAGACGGGCAGATGGTACTCGATCCGCCGCTGACCAGCCCCTCGGAGCTGCTGGTCAGGGTGGAGGGCGCGGGACTGGCCCGCGGTGGTGCCGCCTGGGACGGCCCGGTGGAGGTGGACGTCGCCCCGGGGCCGATCCCGCTCGGCGACTGGGCCACGACACTGGGTCTGACCACCTGGAGCGGTGGCCTGGAGTACCGCTCGCGGGTCCGGCTCACCGCCGAACAGGCGTCGGCACGTGCCGAACTGCGCCTGGGTGAGCTGCGCGGCAGCGTGGAGGTCCTGGTAAACGGCCGATCCGCGGCACTGCTGTTCTGCCGCCCGTGGAGCGCCGACACGACCGGACTGCTCGCGGAGGGCGAGAACGACATCGTGGTCCGGGTGTACAACACCCTGGCTCCTTATCTCCACGCGGTCAGCCCTACCCGGTTCGTCTTCCCCTCCCAGCTCGTCTCCGGACTGCGCGGCCCGGTGGAGCTCCACTTCGTAAGCGAGCCCACGTAAAGGAATCCCCTACACACTCCAGCCAACTCCCAATTGTCGGCCCGCTCCTGCCACCCCTAGCGTGAAAGCACGGCGGGGTCGACAACCGCCCGGCAATACGAGGAGTTTCATCCCATGACGCAGTCGCTGGATTCCCCGGCACCGGTCGATTCCGACGCCCGAGCGGCCTTCGACCGCGTGCTCTCCCAAGTGGCCGAGCGGCGCGCGGAATTCGAAGAGAAGCGCCACGTTCCGCGGGACATGGTCGCCGAGTTCAAACGAGCCGGTCTCTACCGGGCGGGCGCCCCGAAGCGCTTCGGCGGCGACGCACTGCCGCCGGCCGAGTTCCTGCGGCTCATCGAGCGGATATCGGAGGTCGACGGATCGGCCGGCTGGGTGGCCAGCTTCGGCTCGTCCCTCGTCTACCTGGCCGCGCTGCCTCTGGAGACCCAGGCCGAGTTGTACGCCGACGGGCCCGATGTGGCCTTCGCCGGGGGCCTGTTCCCCGTACAGCCGGCCGAACTCGTCGACGGCACGTACCGGGTCTCGGGCCGGTGGAAGTTCGCCAGCGGCTGCAAGGGCGCGGACGTGCTGGGTGTCGGCATCAAGGCGAGCGGGGACAAGGCCGGTCAGCAGAACGCCGGTCGCCCGCTGACCGCTGTCATGCGCCCCGAGCAGCTGGAGATCGTCGAGAACTGGGACGTCATCGGCATGCGTGGCACCGGCAGTCACGACCTGGTGGCCGACGGAGCGCTCGTCCCCGAGGAGTGGACGTTCGTACGCGGCGGCGAACCCACTGTCGACGAACCGCTGTACCGCTACCCGACCGTCCCGTACGCCGCCCAGGTCCTTGCCGTGGTCGGTCTCGGAGTCGCCCGCGCCGCACTCGACCAGGCGATCGCCAGTGGCGGCCGCGCCGGATTCACCGGCGCCCCGAAGCCCGCCGAGCGCGCCACCTACCGCATCGCGGTGGGCCAGGCCGAGGCCCAACTCCGGTCCGCGCGCGCCTTCTTCTACGAGACCACCGGCGAGGTGTGGGCGACGGTGGAGGCGGGAGATCCCGCGACCCCCGAGCAGGCGAGTCTGCTCCGGCTCGCCTCCGCCCATCTCGCGAAGAACTCGTTCGAGGTCGTCCGCGCCGCGTACCAACTCAGCGGCATCCCTGCCATCACCGACGGCAACCCGATGCAGCGCTACCTGCGCGACGCGTCCGTCGTCCCGCAGCACGCCTTCCTCCAGGAGGGCATGTACGACGGCGCCGGCGCCGTCCTCATGGGCGTCCAGCCCTTCCCCGGCTACCTCTAGCCTTCTCGGCCCCCTCCGAGCAGATCTTGTCCGGCCACCCCCTGAAAGGCGGGAACCCCTCCATGCCCCAGTCCGGCGACAAACCCTTGCGCGTGCTCTTCTGCATCGGCGTCAACCAGAACTTCTTCGATCTGCCCACCGGCCAGGGCAAGGCGGTCTGGGACGGCTTCACGACCATGCTCTCCCAGCTCTGGGAGCTGCCCGGCGTGAGCGTGCTGGGCACCATGGACGACGACCAGCACATGGTCGGCCCCTCGGGCTCCTGGCCCTGGACGTCGTACGTCCTCGCCGACGTGACCGACCAGCCGACGGTCGCGGCGGCCTGCAACCTCTTCCGTACCGTCCAGGTCGGCGAGCACGGGCTGTGGCGCTACATGAAGATCGAGGCGCGCGTCGGCCGTCCGCTGCCCGAGCCGGAGGTGACCCGATGACCGTGTCCCCGGAGCTTCCGGACCTCGCCTCGCTCGTCGAGGACGACCGCGTCGCCGGCACCCTCTACACCGGCCCGGAACTGTTCGAGCTGGAGATGGACCGGATCTTCCACCGCACCTGGGTGTGGGTGGCGCACGAGAGCGAGATCGCCAAGGTGGGCGACTTCAAGACGGCCTGGATCGGCCGCCGCCCCGTCATCGTCACCCGCGACCGCCGCGGCGGCATCAATGTCCTCCTCAACCGCTGCCGCCACCGCGGCGCCAGCGTCTGCGACGTCCCCAAGGGCAACGGCAACGGCTTCACCTGCCCCTACCACGCGTGGTCGTACTCCCTTGACGGCACGCTGCGCGGCATCCCCTACCCCGAGGGCTACGAGAACGTCACGGAGAAGAAGGACCTGCCGCTGCAACGCCTCAAGGTGGGGACGTACGCGGGCATGATCTTCGCGAGCTTCAACGACGAGATCGAACCGCTGGAGGACTTCCTCGGCGGGGCGCGGCTGTGGATCGACCGCTTCATGAAGCAGGGCGCGGGCTTCCCGATCAAGGTGCAGGGCGAGCACAGGTTCCGTTTCCAGGGCAACTGGAAGATCCAGCTGGAGAACACGACCGACTGGTACCACTTCCCGATCGTGCACCGCTCCTGGATGTCGTCCGTGGACGCCGAGACCGCGAGCATGCTGTCGATCATGACCGACGAGAGCGCGGTCACCCACGCCCTCGGCAACGGCCACAGCGTGTCCGTCTCCGTCGCCGAGCACGTCGACCTCGATGTCGACGACGGCACCGAGAAGCTCCAGGACCGCTTCGGTCATGTCATCGAGGAACTGTCGAAGGACCTGCCTCCGGAGCGCGTGCGGCGGATCGTTCGCTCGCTGCACGGCGCGGGCTTCAACCTCAACCTGTTCCCGAACGTCGCCATGTCGATGTCCTTCTTCCGGGTCCTGCGCCCCATTTCGGTCGCGGAGACGGAGATCCGGCATGTGGCCCTCGGCCTGGACGGCGGCCCCGAGATCGTCAACCGCGAGCGGCTGCGCATCCACGAGCACTTCCAGGGCCCGTTCGGCTTCGGCAGCCCCGACGACGCCGAGGCCTGGAACCGCGTCCAGCGCGGCGTGACCGGCGGTGTCGACATGCCGATCCTCGTCAACCGGGGCCTCGGCCGCGAGAAGCCCAACGACCTGGGCCAGCCGACCTCCCACGCGACCGACGAGACCGGCATGCGCGAGGCGTACGCGATGTGGAAGAGGATGATGACCGATGCCAAGTGACCTTCTCAGTACGGCAGTTGTGGATGCCGAGCTGCCGCTAGACGATCCGCGCACCCTCGCCGCGCTGTCCCTGATCTGGCGCGAGGCCCGCCTCCTGGATGCCAAGCGGTACGAGGAGTGGGACACGCTGTGGGCCGAGGGCGGGGAGTACGTCGTCCCCATCGACCCGGAGACGACGGACTTCGCCGGCTCGCTGAACCTCGTGTACGACGACGACCGGATGCGCCGGATGCGCATCGAGCGGCTGACTGGTGGCTTCTCCATCTCGGCGACGGCCGCGGCCCGTACGGTCCGCACCGTCTCCCGCTTCACGGTCGCCGCCCATGAGGAGTCCGAGGACTCCATCGAGATCGCCTCGGCACAGATCGTCGTGGGCTACAAGCGCGGCGAGACCTTCGTCCTGGCGGCAGATCTCACGCACCGCATCACATTCACCGACGGCGGTCCCCGGATCGCGCGCAAGGTCGTCCGTCTGATCAACTCCGAGGACGCCGTGACGGCGTCGGGGTTCCTCCTGTGAGCCCGGCGGGGTGGGAGGACGACCAGCCGCGCGTCGTGCTGGTCACCGGTGCGGCACGCGGCCTGGGTGCCTGTATCGCCTCCCGGTTCTACGACCGCGGCTACCGCGTCGCCGTCACCGACCTGGACGAGGAGGCCGCGGTGAAGGCCGCCGCCGCCCTGGACCCGACCGGGAGTTCCGCGGTCGGGCTCGGCCTGGACGCCCGTGACAAGACCGCGTTCGTACGGGTGCTGGACGACCTGGTCGCACGCTGGGGCGCCGTCCACGTCCTGGTCAACAACGCGGGCCTCTCCAAGGTCGAGGCATTGATGGACATCACGCCCGAGAGCTTCGGTTCGGTCGTGTCGGCCAACCTCGACGGCACGTTCCTCGGCTGTCAGGTGCTCGGCGAGTACTTCGCCGAACGCGGATACGGACGCATCGTCAACATCGCCTCGCTCGCCGGGCAGAACGGCGGCACGGCGACCGGCGCGCACTATGCCTCGGCGAAGGGCGGCGTCATCACGCTCACCAAGGTGTTCGCCCGCGAACTCGGGCCGCAGGGCGTGACGGTCAACGCCATCTCCCCCGGCCCGCAGGAGCTGCCGTCCGTCCGCGAGAGCGTCGCCCCGGACAGGCTCGCGCAGATCGAGGCCTCGATTCCCGTACGCCGCCTCGGGCGCCCCGAGTTCATCGCCGACATGGCCGTGCTGCTGGCGGCGGACAACGCGGACTCGGTGACCGGGGCGTGCTGGGACGCCAACGGCGGCCTCTACATGCGCTGAAGCCCTGCACGAGCTGAAGCCCCGCGCCCCTTTGGTTCCGCCTCTTGGTTCCGCCCTTTGGTTCCGCCCCGAATGTGAAGGCAGACGGATGTTCACTGTCACCGTCACCGAGGCCGTCGACGTCACCGACGCGGTCAAGGTCCTCCGGCTGGCCCGCTCCGACGGCAGCCCACTCCCGGGCTACCCGGCCGGTGCTCACATCGACGTGACCGGACCGACCGGGATCACCCGCCCCTACTCACTGTGCGGACCTCCGCACGACGCCGGCGCCTACACCATCGCGGTCAAACGTGAGGAGACGTCCCGGGGCGGCTCCCACGCCCTGCACGACAAGACGGAACCCGGCACGGAGCTGCGCATCGGCACACCCCGGCAGCTCTTCGGCCTCGACCTCGACGCGAGCGAACATCACCTGGTCGCGGGCGGCATCGGTATCACGCCGCTGCTGGCGATGGCGTACGAACTGCTCGCCACCGGTGCGGACTTCACGCTGCACTACGTGGCACGGAGCCGGGCGGAGGCAGCCTTCTCGGACCGGCTGGAGGAGTCCGTGTTCGCCGACCGGGTCGTCCTGCACTTCGGGCACGGCAGGGAGGCGGCGATCCTGGCGCTCTCCGACGCGCTCACGGATCTCCCGGCAAGCGCGCACGTCTACACCTGCGGGCCCCAGGGCTTCATGGAACAGGTCGCCGCGCTCGCGGCCCGAAGCGTGCCGGAGGACCAGATCCACTCCGAGCTGTTCCAGGCGGCGGACCAGCCGGACGCCGCACCCGGCGAGAGCTTCGAGGTCGAACTCGACACCGGCGAGGTCTACACCGTGCCCGCCGACAAGAGCATCGCCGAAGTGCTGGAGGACAACGGAGTCCCGCTCGACACCTCCTGCCGCGAGGGTATTTGCGGCACCTGCGTCCTACGGGTCCTCGACGGCGAGCCCGACCACCGCGACCACTGCCTGACCGCCAAAGAGAAGGCGGCGGGCGACCAGATCGCCGCGTGTGTCTCCCGCTCCAGGTCACCCCGGTTGGTGGTCGAGCTGTGGTGAGCGGGCACGCCGAGCGATGCGCCGGAGTCCGGCGCGGAGAGGAACAGACGACCATGAACGCGTACGACACCCAACGCGCCCCGATTCAGGCGGACTTCCGGGAGGCGATGGCGCACCTTCCCGCGGCCGTCAACATCCTGACGACGGACGGACCGAACGGCCGGTGCGGCATCACCGTCAGCGCAGTCTGCTCGGTGACCGACGACCCGCCGACCGTCCTGGTCTGCGTCAACCGCAAGAGCGCCATGCACGACGTGTTCAACGCCAACGGCCGAGTGTGCGTCAACGTGCTCGGCGGGGACCAGCAGGAGTTGGCGATGCACTTCGCCGGCGCGACCGAGGCGTCCATGGCCGAGCGCTTCACCTGGGACGTCTGGGACCGGACGCATGACGTGCCGGTGCTCAAGGACGCGGTGGTGACCGTGGTCGGCACCATCAAGGACTCCAAGGCCATGGGCACCCACAGCGTGCTGTTCGTCGAGATCGAGCAGATCCGCACCCGGCCGGGCGGCCACAGCCTCGTCTACTTCAACCGCAGCTTCCACCGGCTGGACTCGGCGCCGCCGGTGGCCTGTTGAGGAACAGCCCGTTGAAAGCCGCCCGTTGAGCAACAGCCCATTGAAACGCGCCTGTTGAGGAACACCCCTACTTCGAAAGCAGATTGACGTGCCCTCACTGACCTCCGCCGCGCACGACCCGCGCAAAGCGGTCGACGGCGCGCTGCGACGCCTGGCCGAGACCGAGCCGGACATCCGTGCCTGGGCTCTCGTCGACGCGAAGGGTGCGCGCAGGGCGGCCGAGGGCGTGACGGACGGGCCGCTGCGGGGTGTGCCCGTCGGCGTCAAGGACATCATCGACGTCGCCGGGCTGCCCACCGAGTGCGGCTCCCCGCTCCGGCGAGGGCAAATCGCCACGTCCGACGCCTGGCTGGTGGACCGGCTGCGCCGGGCGGGCGCCGTACCGCTGGGCAAGACGGTCACCACCGAGTTCGCGTACTTCCAGCCGGGCCCGACCCGCAATCCGCACAACCTCGCCCACACTCCCGGCGGTTCATCCAGCGGGTCCGCGGCGGCGGTCGCGGCGGGCGTGGTGCCGTTGGCGCTGGGCTCGCAGACGGCGGGTTCGCTGACCAGGCCGGCGTCCTTCTGCGGTGTCGCCGGGTACGTCGCCCCTGTCGGTGCCTGGTCGACGCGGGGGTTCACCGGGCTCAGCCCGAGCCTGGACGCGCCTGGGCTGCTTACAGCCCGGGTCACCGAACTGGCCGCCGTGGTCAAGGCCGTCGACGGCACCACGGCCGAACTTCCGGACAGCATCAGGGTGTTGATCTGGCCCGGCGCCGAACTGGCCGACATCGACCCGGCGATGCTCGACGCGCTGGACCGCACCGCCAGGGCGCTGACGGCAGCCGGTGCCAAGGCGAATGACCTGGCCGACCAGGTCCGCACACCCGAACTCGCCGAGACCCACGCCACCGTCATGGCGTACGAGGCCGCGCGTTCCCTGGCCGCCGAGGCGGAGCACCCGGAGTCGCTGAGTACGCCCCTGCGCGAACTGCTGGAGCGCGGGCGCCTGACCCCCGAGGGCGAGTACCGCGCGGCACTGGACACCGCGCGCACCGCCCGGGCCCGCGTCCTCGACCTGCTCACCCAGGTCGACGTGATCCTCGCTCCGGCCGCACCGGGCCCCGCCCCTCGCGGGCTGGACGCCACCGGCACCCCCGTGCTCAGCCGCCCTTGGCAACTGCTCGGCCTGCCCGTCGTCACCGTCCCCGGCCACCGTGACCCGCACGGCATGCCGCTCGGCCTCCAACTCATCGGCCACCCCGACCGCGTGGCCCGGCTGCTCGGTATCGCCCGGCACACGGAGGCCCTCATCCAGGAGACGCCCGAGGGCACCCGATGAAAATCACCGCGATCGAGACGATCCCGTACTCGATCCCGTACGTGAAACCCCTTCGCTTCGCGAGCGGTGAGGTGCACAGCGCCGAGCACGTGCTCGTCCGGGTCCACACCGACGAAGGGCCGGTCGGAGTGGCCGACGCGCCACCCCGCCCCTTCACCTACGGCGAGACCCAGCAGTCCGTGATCGGCGTCATCGAGAAGATCTTCGAACCGCAGCTCACCGGCATGGACGTGTTCGCCCGCGAGCAGGTGCACGCCCGCCTGCACCGCACCGTCGGCAACCCGGCAGCCAAGTCGGCCGTGGACATGGCCCTTTGGGACATAGCCGGCCAGGCCCTCGGCCAACCCGTCACCCAACTCCTCGGCGGCTACACAGACAGGATGCGCGTCTCGCACATGCTCGGCTTCGACGCCCCGGAACGGATGGCCGCCGAGGCCGAGCGAATCCGCGACACATACGGCATCACCACCTTCAAGGTGAAGGTCGGGCGGCGGCCGATCACGCTCGACCTCGATGTGTGCCGGGCTTTGCGCGAAACCCTGGGCGACGAGGCCGAGTTGTACGTCGACGGCAACCGCGGCTGGACCGCCTCGGAGTCCGCCGCCGCCCTGCGCGCACTCGAACCCGTCGGCATCACACTCGCCGAGGAACTGTGCCCCGCCGACGACGTGCTGGGCCGTCGCTGGCTCGTACGACAGAGTCCCGTGCCGTTCGTCGCGGACGAGTCCGCCACCACGCCCGCTGAAGTGACCCGCTCCCTCCTGGACGGCGCGGCCACCGCGATCAGCGTCAAGACCGCCCGCACCGGCTTCACCCAGTCCCAGCGCGTGCTGTTCCAGTGCGAGGGGATGGGCGCCGAGGTGGTGATGGGCAACCAGATCGACGGCCAGTTGGGCACCGTGTGCACGGTCGCCTTCGGCGCCGCGTACGCCGCCGCCTCCCGCCGCGCCGGCGAACTCTCCAACTTCCTGGACATGAGCGACGACCTGCTCACCGAACCGGTCACGATCACCGACGGCACGCTCGCCGTACGGGACATGCCCGGTCTGGGCGTCGCGATCGACCCGGACAAGCTCACCCGCTACCGCCAGGACCGCTGAACAGCATTTCCCGACCGGCAAAGGAGCCGCACATCATGTCCGACACCACTCTGAAAGCCACGGCCGCCGCATCCGGCGCCTCGGCCACCGACCGCTTCCGCACCGACAAGACCGTCGCGTCCGGCCAGGCCGTCGCCGACACCGAGCGTGTCAACACCCTTGCCACCGAGCTGATATCCGCCGTGCACGACGTCATCCGCCGGAACCGGGTGACGTACGAGGAGTACAACGCCCTCAAGTCGTGGCTGATCTCCGTGGGCGAGGACGGCGAGTGGCCGCTCTTCCTGGACGTGTGGATCGAGCACGTCGTCGAGGAGGTCGCGGGCGCCGAGCGCAAGGGGAGCAAGGGAACCATCGAAGGGCCGTACTACGTGCCGGGTGCTCCCGGCCTCCCCAGTGTCAGCACCCTGCCGATGCGCGACGACGAGTCCGGCACCCCGCTCCTCTTCCAGGGCCAGGTCACGGGGGTCTCGGGCGAGCCCCTGTCCGGCGCGCTGCTGGAGATGTGGCAGGCCGACGACGACGGTCTGTACGCGCAGTTCGCACCCGGCATCCCCGAGTGGAACCTGCGCGGTGCCGTCGAGACCGACGACGAGGGGCGCTTCGCGGTGCTCACCATCCAGCCCGCCCCCTACCAGATCCCCACCGACGGATCCTGCGGCCAGCTCATCGCCGCCGCCGGCTGGCACCCCTGGCGCCCGGCCCATCTGCACCTGAAGGTCTCCGCGCCCGGCCACGAGACACTCACCGCCCAGCTGTACTTCCGCGGCGGCGAACACGTCGAGGACGACGTGGCCTCCGCCGTCAAGCCGGAACTCGTCATCGACCCGCGGCCGGTGGGCGACGGCGGCAAGCAGGTCACGTACGACCTCGTCCTCGATCCCGCGTCCTGATCGGAGACCGTCATGCTCTTCGCCGTCCATATGACCGTCAACCTGCCCCCCGATCTCGATCCGGCGCTCCGGGCGTCGACCGTCGCCGCCGAGAAGGAGTACGCGCAGGAACTCCAACGCGCCGGCGAATGGCTGCACTTGTGGCGCTGCGCCGGTCAGTACTCCAACCTCAGCGTCTTCGACGTCGCCGACAACGACCGGCTCAACGAACTCCTGTGGGGCCTGCCGCTCTTCCCGTACATGGACGTCACGGTGACCCCGCTGGCCCGGCACCCGTCCGCCGTCCGCTGACCGCTGCCTCTCCTCGCCTCGGTCAGTCCTTGACGGCGCCGGTGGCCAGCCCGCTCTGCCAGTAGCGCTGCAGAAGGAGGAACGCCGCGACCAGGGGGAGGATCGAGACGAGGGAGCCGGTGACGACGATCGAGAAGAGGGCGTGGGCGCCGCCCAACCCGCCTGCCTGGGACTGCCATTGGGCGAGTCCGATGGTCACCGGGTACAGCTTCGGGTTGTTGAGCATGATCAGCGGCAGGAAGTAGTTGTTCCAGCTGGCGACGAGCTGGAAGAGCAGGACCGTGACGAATCCCGGCAGCATCAGCCGGAACCCCACCTGCCAGAAGGTACGCAGGGCCCCGGCGCCGTCCATCCGTGCGGCGTCGAGGAGGGTGTCGGGCACCGCACCGTCCGCGTACACCCGCATCAGGTAGATGCCGAAGGGGCTCAGCAGCATCGGGATGATCACCGCGAGCGGGGTGTTGACCAGGCCGATCTTGCTGAACAGCAGATACGTCGGGATGGTCAGCACCGTGCTGGGCACCATGATCGAGCCCAGCACGATGGAGAAGAGCAGAGTGCGGCCCGGGAAGCGGAACTTGGCGAAGGCGTAGCCGCCCAGCGCCGACAGGAAGGCCGAGCCCACGGAGCTGATCCCGGCGTAGAGCGCGGTGTTGAGCAGCCACCGGCCGTAGATGCCGCCGTCGTAGGTGAAGACGTCGTGGAGGTTGCCGAACAGGTGGAATCCGCCGCCGAACCAGAGCCCGAACGTGGAGAAGAGGGACCCGTTGTCCTTGGTGGCGGAGACCACGAGCCAGAACAGCGGCAACAGGAAGTACACCAGACAGGCCAGCATCACCAGGGTGAGGACATTGCTGCGGCGGGGCGTCGAGGAGGACGCGGAAGCGGGAGTGGTGTTGCTCGTCATGACCGGCGGGCCTTCCGTTGGGACGCGAGCTGCACGGCGTAGGAGACGACCACGATCACCGCGCCGAGCAGGAAGGAGACGGCCGAGGAGTAGTTCACTTCCTGGTTGGTGAACACCAGCGTGTACGCGTACATGTTCGGGGTGTACGAGGTGCTGATGGCCTGCGGCGCGAGCGCGGACAGCAGCTTGGGCTCGTTGAAGAGCTGGAAGGTGCCGATCACCGAGAAGATCACGCTGAGCAGCAGGGCGGGCCGGATCGCGGGGATCTTGATGTACCAGGCGACCCGGAACGCGCCGGCGCCGTCCACGGCCGCCGCCTCGTACAGCGTGGGCGACACCGACTGCAGGGCGGCGAACATGATGATCATGTTGTAGCCGACGAACTCCCACGTCACGATGTTGGCGAGGGAGGCGAGAATCCAGTGCGGGGAGAGGAAGCCTGGCGTGTCCAGGCCGACGCCCCGGGCCAGTTGGGCGAACGGCCCGAAGTCGGGACCGTACAGATAGCCCCACATGAGCGCGGCGATCACGCTCGGGATCGCGTACGGCACGAAGATGCCCAGCCGGATGAGGCGCGGGAAGCGCAGCCGGCCACTGTCCAGGGCGAGGGCGAAGAGCAGTGAGGCGGCCAGCATGACCGGCACCTGGATGACCAGGAACCGCGCCATCCGCAGCACGCCCTCCCTGAACAGCGGATCGTCCAGCGCCCGCCGGTAGTTGCCCAGTCCGGCGAAGACGTCGCCGCCGACCAGCTGTGACCGGAACAGGCTGAGGTAGCCCGCGTAGCAGAGGGGGACCACGAGCAGCGCGGCGAACAGGACCATGAAGGGGGCGACGAACCCGTACGCGGTCAGCGCCTCGCGGGTGGAACTCCGCCATGGGCGGCGGGACTTGGGGACGACCGGCGGCGGGACGCGGTGCGCGGCGGCCGGTGGGACGGTCTGGCTCATGTCGTACCTTCCCCCGGCCCCCGCGGACACCGGTGGTGGCGTCCACGGGGGCACGGTGTGCTCCGGTCAGCTGCCGCCGACGGTGAAGCCCTGTTGCTTGGCGTATGTGGTGACCGAGTCCTGCCATTGGGTGAGCGCGGCGGTGAGATCCGTCTTACTGGTCATCGCCTTGCCGACGGTGTCGTTGAAATTGCTGAAGACGTAGTCCTGGACGGGGCTCCAGGTGAAGTCCGTGCTGACCGTCTTGGAGATGTCGGAGAAGACCTGGTTCACCTTCTGCCCGCCGAAGAACGGCAGGGAGGTGCTCAGGAAGGTCTGGTCGTCGAGCAGCGCCGTCGTGGCGGGGAAGAGCGACTGCTTGGAGGCCAGCATCTTCGTCGACGCGGGGTCGCTGTTGAGGAACTCCGCGAACGCCGCGGCCGCGGCAGGGTACTTGGTGCTCTTGACGACCGCGCTGGTGGAGCCGCCGGTGTTGCCCGAGGCGGACTCCCCCGCGCTCCACTGGGGCAGCGGGGCGACGCGCCACTTGCCGGATGTTCCCTTCGCGGTGCCCTGGAGGAACAGCGGGCCCCAGGCGGCGGTGAGCCAAGTGGCGTACTTGCCGCTGGCCAGCCCGCGGTACCACTGGTCGGTGAAGTCGGCGTCGGTGGAGACCGCGCCCGACTTGACCAGGCCGCTCCAGTAGTCGGACACCTTCTTGGCCGGCGCGTCGGCGATGTTCACGTCGAGGCTGGTCCCCGAGCTGCCCTTGAACGGCCGTGACCCCGCCTGCCAGAGCAGACCGGTGTAGGACGCGCCGTTGCTCGGCGACATGTCGGTCAGATACGCCTTCGGGTCGGCCTTGTGGAGCTTCGCGGCAGCGGTCGCGAACTCCGCCCAGGTAGTGGGGACCTTGATGTGGTACTTGTCGAAGATGTCCTTGCGGTACAGCATGCCCATCGGGCCGGTGTCCTGTGGGATCGCGTAGACCGAGGAGCCCTGCGAGACCTGACTCCAGGCCCAGGGCAGGAACTTGCTCTTGACACTGCCCGCGCCGTACGGGGCCAGGTCGAGCAGGCTCTTGGTGATGGTGAAGGAGGAGACCTCGTGGGCCTCCAGCTGTACGACGTCGGGGGCCCCGCTGCCCGCCTTCAGCGCGGTACGCAGCTTGGGGTACTCGGCGGCGGGCTGGCCGGCGTTGACCACCTTGACCTTGATGTTGGGGTACTTCTTCTCGAAGAGATTGACCTCGGACTGGATGCCGTCCACCCAGCTCCAGAACTCGATCGTGGCCGGCTTCTTCAGCTCGGCGGCCATGTCGACGGACTTGGTGCCGTTGCCGGACCCGGCCGTCGAGCCGCCGGAGCAGGCGGCCAGCACGAGCAGGGCGAGCCCGCCCGCCGCTGTGGCGAGCAGGCGCGAACGCCTGCCCCTTGTCGGAGACCTCATCGTCTCTCCTCCTGTCTGTTCCCGGTGATACCGGTGTCCCGCTCGACGAGCACCCGGACATCCCAAGCTCCGAGTGAAAACTCCGATCCGGCTTCGAGCGCTTCGCCGGAAAGCAGATCCATGGCGGGTACGGGCAGCCGCACGGGCACCGTCTCCCACGACCAGTTGCTGACGAACCGCAGCCGCCGTCCGTCGGCCGCGCGGGCCCCGGTCACGGTCACCGAGGCGGGCCGGGCCCGCCACGGGTCCTCGGGCAGGGTCGTCCTCGCGACCCAGCCGGCCAGTTGGCGCGCCAGGGCGGCATCGGGCAGGGTGCCGAGATAGGTGACCCGGCCGGCCCCGTGCTCGTTCGTGACGGCGGCGGGCCAGCGGCCCAGGTGCGGATGGTCGTATGTGGCCAGCGGCTTCGCGGTGTCCGGTACGAGGGCGTCCGCCCAGGCCGTCGCACGGCCGTCGAACCCTCCGTCCGGTCCCGTCACCCGCACCGGCTCGGCCAGGTTGCTGTACTCCAGGTAGTGCGCCCCTACGGCCTCACGCAGCACGCCGGGCATGACCCGGGGGCGCGGCCTGGCCTCCTCGTCGGCGTACCCGGAGCGGAAGGTGAGCAGGAGGTGGCCGCCGTGGTGCGCGTACCGCTCCAGCAGTTCCAGGAGTTCGTCGCTCGCCACATACAGGGCGGGCACCACCAGCACCGGCCAGCGGGCGGCGAGCGCGGCGGCGTCCGTCCCCAGTTGCCTCGGGCTCAGTACGGCGGCCTGGAGCCCGGCGTCGAACAGGCCCTGGTACAGGGTCGCGACGACGCGGTCGTATGCCGTCCGGTCAGGGTCGCCGCCGGTTCCCGCCGCGATGGGCGGCTGGAACTCCAGCGCCCACTTGCTCTCCAGCGAGTACAGGATTGCGACATCGGCCTCCGGTTCAAGACCGGCCAACGTCTCCCCGGCCCGGCGGAGTTCGGCGCCGGTGCGGCTCAACTCCTCGTAGCAGCGGCCCGGTTCGAGACTGTGCCCGAGGACTCCGCCCCAGTGGGTCTCCAGGCCGAAGTGCAGGGTGTGCCAGTGCCAGTACTCGATCGCCGAGGCCCCACGGGCCACCATCGCCCACACCGCCTGGCGCCACTGGCCGTCGTACGCCGGGTAGTTGACGTGCGACTCGCCGATCGACTGGGCGTGCGTCTCGGTGACGAGGAAGGGTTCGCGGCGTATCCCGTACGACAGGTCGGACTTCAGGTACAACGCCGAGGCGCCGGACCAGGGCAGCCACCACGGGCGACCGGCCGCCGGCGGGTCCGCGGGGGCCGGGTGCCGCAGCCCGTCCTGCATCGGGAAGTAGATGTTGGTCGCGGTCACGTCCAGCCGCGAGGCGAGCTCGACCTCGTCGAGGGCTTTGCGGCCCAGGTCGATGCAGGTGGTGACGAACTGCCCGGGGGCCGCGAGTTCCCGCACGATCCGGGCCTGCCAGCCGATGAAGTCGGTGGTCAGGTCCGCCTGGTAGCGGCGCCAGGCCAGGTCGTACGACGGGGTGGTGTTGCCGTCGGGCGTCCACAGCTGCGACCACTCGCCGATGCGGTGCGACCAATAGGTCAGCCCCCAGCGGTCGTTGAGAGTCGCCACGTCGCCGTAGGTGGTCCGGAGGCGGTCGACGAAACCCTGGAACACGGCGGGGTTGTGGAGGATCTCTATCCCGGGCTCGTTGTCCACCTGCCAGCCGATGACCGCCGGATGGTCCGCGTAGCGCGGGACGATCTTCCTGATGACCCGTTCGGCGAGGTACCGGAAGGCCGGGTGGCTGAAGTCCGCGTCCTGTCTGCCGCCGTACGGAGCGGGCCGGCCGGTGGCGCGATGTGCCGCGGTCTCCGGGTACTTGCGGCGCAGCCACGGCGGGACGGCGTAGGTGGGCGTCCCGATGATGACCGCGATGTCCCTGGCGTGGGCCTCGTCCAACACCGGCTGGAGCCAGTCGAGTTCGAAGCGGCCGTCCTCGGGTTCCCAGGTGGACCAGACGGATTCGCCGACGCGGATGACCGAGAATCCGGCCTCGGCCATGAGGTCCAGATCGGTGGTCAGCCGTTCGTACGGCTGGTATTCGGCGTAGTAGGCGGCTCCGAAGAGGATGCGCCGAGGGAGATCGTTAACGTTAACATTCTTGGTCGGACGTGAGTTCATGAGTATCGGTTCCCCCGTGTCAGTTCCGGGCCGCCGGGCCCGTGCTGGCACGTACGACGAGTTCGGGCTCGACCACGGTCAGGCCGTCCCGCACCGCGGCGCCCTCGATCTGGTCCACGAGCAGGTCGAGGGCGAGTCGGCCGGCCTCGTCGAAGTCCTGCCGGACCGTGGTCAGCGGCGGCCAGAAGTACGCGGCCTCCGGGATGTCGTCGAAGCCGACCAGGCTCACGTCGCCCGGCACGTCGAGACCTGCCTCACGCAGCGCGAGGAGCACACCGAGAGCCATCTGGTCGTTGGCGGCGAAAACCGCGGTGACGTCCTTGCGGCGCACCAGGCGCCGACCCTGCTCGTAGCCCGACCGCGCGGTCCAGTCCCCGCGCAGCGGCGCCGGCGCCTTGCGTCCGGCCTCGGTCAGGGTGGTGCGCCAGGCGGTCTCGCGGGCCTGAGCCGACGGCCAGTCAACGGGTCCCGCGACGTGCCACACGGTGCGGTGGCCCAGCGACAGCAGGTGCTCGGTGGCCCGGCGGGCGCCCGCGTGCTGGGCGATTCCGACCACCGGGGCGGACTCCTGCTCGATGTCGACGTCCACCACGACCACCGGTGTCCCCTTCGTCAGGTGCCGCAGCGCCCCCGCCGCCCAGTCGTGCGGGGCGGCCAGGATGACCCCGGCGAGCGACTCCGACATCAGGTCACGCATCACCTCCTCGCCCGAGTTCTGGCCGGTGGACTCCAGCGTGGTGACCCGCACGGTGTAGCCCGCGTCGCGGGCCGCCTGCTCGATGCCGAACAGCGTGGTCGCCGGGCCGTACAGCCTGGTGTCGAAGCCGACCACGCCCAGCACCCGTGACCTGCCGGTCACCAGCGCCCGCGCCATGCTGTTGGGCCGGTAGCCCAGCTCCGCCACGGCCGCCAGAACCCGCGCCCGGGTACTGTCCTTGACCCCGGCGTGCTCGTTGAGCACCCGCGAGACGGTCATCGCCGACACCTCCGCCAGCCGGGCCACGTCGCCGAGGACCGCGGGGCGTCCGCCCCGGTCAGTTGACGACGTCATAGGGCATCACTTGGAGATCGCTCCCTTTGTTTCTGTGGTGTTGCGCTGGACGTTAACGTTAACAAGGCCTCCGATTCAAGACCCTTGCGGGGAAACTCACCTGGCAGTTCGAGAGCCAGGTTGCTCTCATCGGGGATTCGGCTCGACGTTCCTCCTTCACGACGAGGCGCCCCTCGACAACGGCTGTTGCGTTCAGGCCCAGGCGGCAGCCTCGGCCTGAACGCTGTCCGCGGCCTGCGCGGCTGCGGATGGTCATCGCAAACACGCCTCTGCCGATGCCTGTCTGGTTCGCGGGCAGCCCGGCCATGATGAGGGTCGACAGCACACCGAGCTGAAGCCCGGTGCCGATCCCGGTCACGACACCCTCGGCGATGTACTCCCCCAACTGGCCATGCGACAGTGCCGTCCCAGGAATCCGACGGCGACCAGCGCAAACGTGCTGGTTACGGTCGAGCGTGCGCTGACGGCGCGGGCCAGGCAGCCCGCAACCGTCGCGGCCAGGAACATGGCGACGGTCGTGGGCAGTCCGATCAGTGCGAGGCCGAGAGTGCCCAGGCCGAAGCCGAAGCTGAACATCTTCGGGTGTGAGTGGTTGAGGTACGGAGAGTGCCGCCAAGATTGATCTTGCTGGAGTTGGCCTACCTCGTCGGCGCTTCGAGCTGACGGGGCACGGCGCCGGCGCGCAGCTCGCGCAGGTCCGGGATGTGGCTCTAGAAGGGTCCCGGGGAAACGCCCGGCAGGTTGACGATCGAGGTGATCGAGCGGCCGGGCCCCCTCGCCCTGCCGGAGCGCTTCGGATCGCCGACCTCGGCGGCCGGGTGCCGTTACTGGTGGGCGGCCAGGAACGGCAGGACGACATCGGCCATCGCGTCGGGTACTTCCTCTGCCAGGTCGTGGCCGGCGTCGAAGACGTGTCCGGTGACATCCTGGGCCATGAGCCGCATCTGGGCCTCGTTGCGGTCGCCGATGAACGCGGATCCGCCGAGGGCCAGGACCGGGATGTCCAGCTTCTTCTGTGCGGTCTGCCGGTTCTGCTCGGCGTCGACGAGCATCGCGCGGTAGATCGAGAGCATCGCGCGGATCCCGCCGGGCATGGAGTAGCAGCGCACGTATTCCTCGACCGCGTCGGCGGTAGCGGTGTCAGGGTGGCTGCGCTCGTACTTGATCATGTAGGTGATCAGCTCGCGCTCGTGTCCAGCGATCAGCATCTCGGGTACGTCCGGCTGGAAGTAGAAGCCCAGGTGCCACAGGTGCATGCCGGCGGAGACGTTCTCGGGGGTGAGGGCGGTGTGGTCCTCGAAGCCGAATCCGGGGAACAGGGCCTCGGCGAACACGAGAGCGGTGACGCGGTCGCGCCGGCGGGCGGCGAGCTGGTAGCCGATCACCGCTCCCCAGTCCTCGCCCACCACGGCGTATGTCTCGTGTCCGAGGTGGGTCATCAACTCGGCGATGTCGTCGCTCATCGTCGCGGAGTCGTAGCCGTCCGAGGGGCGGGCGGAGTCGCCGAGACCGCGAAGGTCCGGCACGACGACGGTGTAGTGGGGTGTCAGCTTGGGGACCAGGTGGCGCCAGTGGTAGCTGGTCTTGGGCACGCCGTGCAGGAGTACCACCGCGGGGCCGGACCCGGCTGTGCGGTAGTGCAGACTCGTTCCGTTCACGGCGGCACGGCCCGTGCGGACGGGAGTCCCTTCATGGTCGAACATCATGTTTCCGAACCTTTCTGGTGCACTTCGCGATACGGGTGTCAGTGGGCTTGCGGAGGGTCGACGAGAGTCACCAGGCGGCTCGGTCCGGTGCCGTCCGCGGGTGTCCGGGCAGCGGAACGGTCGGCGGGACGCAGGGTGACGTTCTCCGGGTAGAGCCGGCCGAGCAGGGCCAGTACGAAGAGGTCGTCCTGACCGGTGGCGTCCAAGGTGACGTCGCCATCTTGCGTCCACACCAACCCCGGTGCACGCAGTGCAGACCACACAGCCGCGGTGCGGGGCGCGGCATCGGAGTACGCGTCACCGGCGGCGGGGTCCGGTCGGTGGGCGAAGCGGTGGCCGCGCAGGGCCTGGCCGAGGTCCACGCGGGCGGTGGCGCCGTCGTGGGTGACCTCGATGTGGGCGGTGCGGGTCCCGCCCGCGACCGGCCCGGTGCCGGTACGGACGGTGAGCGGCCCCGGTGCGGTGTTGGCGGGCGGCAGGTCCTCGACGAGGGTGCGGGGGGCTGCGTAGTAGTCCTGCACCTCGGCGACGTACGTGACGGTGTCGTCGGCGGCCGGATCGGTGCGCCAGGTCAGCAGGTACCGAGGTGCGGTCAGGGGCGGCTGGCCGATGGCGGCGGGCAGGGCGGTGCCGCCGCCGGCCTCGAAACCGTAGCCGGCCGGGCCCGATGTGCCGGTGACGACATGGCGGGCGAAGTCCACGATGCTGGAGTGCCGGATCTGGCGGACCAGGAGTTCGGTGAGGAACGCGTCGCGGGCCGGTTCGGCGTGCCGCAGCCCGGTCGGGGTGATCAGGAGCGGCACGTCCTGCCAGTTCGTAAAAGGCAGCAGGGCGTCGCGCAGCAGGACTATCTGGTGCAGCCACTCGTTGTAGAGCTGCATCGTGACGGGCCCGCCGCGCCGGCCGCGGAGCAGATCGGCCGCGGACGGGGTGAGCAGGTGACCATAGCAGTGGCTGCGGACGACCAGTGGTCCGGCGGGCAGCGGTATCCGGCCGATGAGCAGCCTCTCCAGGGCCGAGGTGGCCCAGGAGGCGAGCTCCCGGCCGATCGTCTCCGCCTGCGCACCCAGCTCGCGCGCCGCCCAGGCGCTGTCCGGGCCGATGGCCAGCGGCAGAGAGGTCTCCCGGGTGCCGAGAGCGAGTGTCGCGCGGATCTGGTCTTCCAGCACCTCGCCGTCGGCGATGGTGAGGGCGTTGTCATCGATGATGCCCTGCAGTAGCGGCTCGGTGGCGGTGAAGAATTCGCCGGCTGTCAGGGTGGTGCCGGCCGCGGGGAAGCTGTTCCAGCGGCTGCCGCCGAGAGCGGGTGTGTTCGGGGTGGGCGCGAGGGGCATGGGTCCTCCTCAGTAGTCGATGAAGTGATGGTGGATGTCGCCGAATCCCGCGCTCGCGGGATGCAGACTCTTTCTGGATCGACCGATACAGTTTGCGGGTATGAAAAAGTCAGCCGAGGGCGACCAGGGCGACCTCCACGAGGGGTTCGAGGGCGCGGGCATCCGGGGTGATCTTCGAGGAGACCAGCAGTCCGTTGAGGAACGTGACGAGGTAAGCGGCCAGCGTGTACGGGTCGTGCCGCGCCGCGATCTCCCCCCGCTCCGCCGCGACCCGCAGCACCTCGGTGAGCGCGTCCCGACTGGCGTCCTGCATGTCCCGGACGATGCGCCGGATCGCCGCACTCTTCGGCAGGCGCTCACAGGCGGCATTGACCGCCAGACAGCCCCGGCCGTCGTCCTCAACGGCGATCCGGACCCGCTCGACCAGCATCGAACGGATCACCGACCGGGCATCCGTCCCCTCCTCCAGACTGCGCAGAGCGGCCGCCGCGAGGGTGGCGCGGTAGTGCTCCAGCGCCGCCCGGTACAGGCCCTCCTTGTCGCCGAACGCGGCATACAAGGATCCCTGCCCGATCCCCAGTTGCTGGGTCAGTTCGCGTACCGAAGTGGCCTCATAGCCGCGCGTCCAGAACAGTTCCATGGCGCGGCTCACCGCCACCTCGGTGTCGAACTCCCGGATCCTTGCCATGACTCCACCGTAACCCATCTGGATCGATCGCTCAAGAAAAGGCCCTGTGGCCCGACCGTGCGCTGACCCACAGCCCCTGCTTCCGGGCTTCCGGGCTTCCGCGATCGGGAAGCCGCGAGGATCGGCCCGTTTCCCAGACGCTTGTCTTTTGACCTCAAGCACGCGCGTGACAGCTATGGTTGATCGCCCGTCTCAGACCCGGTGCCGGGCCAGTGTTGCCGGTCGGCGCATGATGACCGGCGTGGAGAGCGCGGTCGAGAAGATCAAGGTCTGGTTCCGGTTTGTCCCTCGTGAGGGGTGGTTCCCGCAGGACACCGAAGGGCTGTGGGCGACGAAACTCAGTGATGACACGGCCAGGGTGCAGAACGCCCCCTTCCTTCAGGACGGGGTGGCTGAAGGAGATGTGGTGCGGTACCGGACCGACTCCGACGGGCTCCACTGGGCCGCCGGGCGGGTCAGTTCTTCGGGCAACTGCACGATCCGTGTGGTGCCCGTGCCCACCGGCCCTCTGGGACGGAGTCCGCAGACGGTGCACCAGCGCTTTTCGGCATTCAACCTCGGAGGCGAGGTCTTCAGTGAGGACTTCCCCATGGTGGCCTTCACCGCGCCGGCCGGCGCGGATTTCGCCGGGATCAAAGCCCTTCTGACACAAGGTCAAGAGGAAGGCTGGTGGCACTACGAAGTCGGGCGTGGCACCGACGAGTGGTGGAACGCCTGAGCTTGTCTCTCGACCTCTGACCTCGAACATCGAGTCGCGCAAATTCACTCACCTGGGCATTCGCCGGGCAGGCGGACGGCCCCCGTACGAGCATGCGTCCCGCCACGGAATCACGTTCATACGAAGGCCGCAGAGGTGGGTGTGCTGCACCACGATGCCAGGCGGGACGCTTTCGACCTCACGTCCCACTTTCGGGAGGACTTCTACGCGGGCGAGCTGGACGCCGAGACTGCGCAGGTCACCGACCGCTACGGCACCGCTCAAGCGATGGCATGGGACCGCATCCATCCCCGGCTGACCACTCGCTCGGCCTGGATCGACCACGAGGGCGAACTCCCCATCATCGAGGGCACGCTGATCCGCCTCCAGGTCGATCACCTGCCCTGCGGCCAGGACCCGCTGCCCGTATGGCTGTGGTCCTCCAAGACCGGCATGACCAGCATGACCAGCATCGACGTCGACCTACGCTGGCAGGCGTTCCTCAGGCGCTTCGATCTGGAGCACACCTTCCGATTCGCAAAGCAGACGCTTGGCCGGACCCGTCCCAAGCTCCGTCCGACCGAGGAGGCGGACCGGTGGATGTGGCTCGTGATCGCCGCCCACACCCAGCTCCGCCTGACCCGCGCAGCCGCCGCCGATCTCCGCCGCCCATGGGAGAGGCCGGCCGAGCCCGCGAGGCTCACTCCGGCCCGTGTCCGCCGAGGGTTCAGAAACATCCGTCCGCACTTGCACTGTCCGGCCCGTGCACCAAAACCCTCAACTCCCGGCCCCGGGCGACCGCTTGGCTCGAAGAACCGGCGGCCCGCCACCCGGTACGGCGTGGGCAAAACGACCAGACGCCCGGCGAGTATCGCTGAACGTAATCAGCTCAAAGTTCGCAAAACATAAGGACAAGCAGAGTGCGTGCTTCTGATCCCCCATGCCCTCTGACCGCCCTGGCGAGGGACGCGACGCGGCGTGGTCACTCCGGCCGGCGGCCGGTTCACGGGCGGGGGCGACCCAAGCGCCAAGGACGGCCCTCGGTGGTCCCAGCAACACCCCCACATGCACGGTCTGGCCGCACTGTCCTATCGCCCCGTGTCCGCCAGAGTCGTGGGAGTCGGCGGATACGGCCGACGGATTCGCGAGCAGGAGGGGAAACAGCATGTCCGAAGCAACAGGTGGGGCACATCGCGGCGTGGCCCGACGGGGGTTCCTGGCCGGGGCCGCCGCCGTGACGGGTACGGCACTGACGGGCACGGCGTTCGCCGGCACGGCACGCGCGGTCGGGGCAAGGGCCGGAAACGGCGCCGACACCGGCCCGTTGGCGTTCACCCACGTCACGGTGATCGACGGATCGGGAGCACCTCCGGCCCTCGACATGACGGTCGTCGTCGAGGGCGGCCGCATCACCGCACTCGCCCCGAGCGCACGCACCCGGCTCCGCCCCGGCACCCGCACGGTCGACCTGACCGGCAAGTACCTGATGCCGGGCCTGATCGAGGCGCACACCCACAGTGACGGCCCGGAGACAGTGGTCCCGGCGCTGTACGCCCTCACCGGCGTCACCATGGTCCGGGAGATGCGGGGCGAGCCGGTCCACCACGAGTGGCGCGAGAAGATCCGCAGCGGTGCACTGCTCGGCCCCCGCTGGGTGATCGGCAGCCCCATCGTCGACGGCACGCCCTCACTGTGGGCGGCCGACGTGGGCCCGACCATCGAGGTGCGTGACGCGGCCGAGGCCCGGCGTGCCGTACGGCGGGTCAAGCGCGAGGGCGCGGACTTCGTCAAGGTGTACTCCCGCCTGTCCCGCGAGGCCTACTTCGCCATCGCGGACGAGGCACGGCGCCAGGGCATCCCCCACCTCGGGCACTGCCCCGACACCGTACGGATCGCGGAGGCGAGCGCCGTCGGCCACCGCACCATCGAGCACCTGCACGCGCTGCTCCTGGCGACCTCACGGCATGAGAAGGAGATACGGCGCCGCCTGGACGCCGTACGGATCGACCCGCGCGACCCCAGCAGCCTGTCCCGCTACCACAGCTGGTTCCAGCAGGTGCATCCCCTCGAATGGCAGGCGGTGCAGGGCTACGACCGGGACCGGGCGGACGCCCTCTTCCGGAGTCTGGCGGCTGGGGGGACCGCGGTCGTCCCCACGCTCAGCGTGCACCGCACGCTGGAGCTGCCCGACGACGTTCCGTCCCGGGCCGAGGAGTGGAAGTACCTGCCCGCCTGGCAAGTGGAGAGCTGGCCGGACCAGCTGGCGGCCCTGACCGGTGGGCGCACCCCCGAGCAGGCCCGGCAGATCCGCGAGATCTTCGCGCACCGGCTCCGGCTGGTGAGCGAACTGCACGGCGCGGGTGTGCGGCTGGCGGCGGGCACCGACACCGGCACGGGATACCTCGTCCCGGGCTTCGCCCTCCACGACGAGCTGGCGCTGCTCGTGGCGGCCGGCCTCACCCCGGCCGAGGCCCTGCGCGCGGCCACGCGGGACGCGGCCCGTACCCTCGGCCTGCCCGCCGTCGGCACCGTGGCCCGCGGACAGGCCGCCGATCTGCTCGTCCTCGACGCCGACCCGCTGCGTGACATCCGCAACACCCGCCGCATCCACGGCGTGGTCGTCGACGGCAGGTGGATCCCGCCGGAGGAACGCCGCCGGCTGCTCGCGGCGGTGGAAGAGGCCGCCGCACAGACCCCGCCACCCCAGGAGGGGACGACCATGACGGGCTGCGGCTGCGGCGGGCACCCCTGACAGCCCTCCAGCGGCGGCCTCGCCGACGAGTGAGGCCAGCCGCAGCTCAGAGAGGCGCTGCGGCGGCGCCTGTCCTTTAGAAGGCTCGGTTCCTCGCCTCCATACGCGGGCTCAGGCCGTCGGTCTCGGCTTCTTCGCCCAGCCGGAGGCGGGCTTCTTCCGGGGCAGACGCCTGCTCGCGAGGGTGATGGGCGACCAGTTCAGGTGAGCCGCGGAATGCTGGGGAGGCCCTTCGTGTCCACCGCGAAGTGTCTCTTGCGCCCGTAGTTCAATTCTGCGGGCCGGAATTCCGCGCTGGGCCCGGTACTTCTTCGGATGGCGGCAACGAGCTGGACGGTGTGCAGGCCGGCTGGTCCGGCTTCCATCGGGGGACGCGGACCAGGTCGACATCGTGCTCATCCAGCGGCCGGCCGGCGCGACGGGCCATCGCCTACCCGCCTTGAGAAGCTGGGGCAGCTGCTCGTCCAGGGGGAACTCGCCGTTGTCGAGAGCTCCTTCGAGCCAGTCCACCGCACCCCGGGCCCGGCCGGCCTGCCGCCTCCTGTACTGCGACGCCCTACTGGCCGCCGCGCTCATCAGCGCCGTGCCCCTGCACCATCTGCGCCAACCGGCCCCGCTGCGCCCGGCCGTCGGCCACGGCGCCGCGGCCGACACATCCACCGACAGGCCCCCACTCCCAACTGAGAAGTGGGCGACCGGTCCTCCCCGGCGCGCACCCTCCCCACCTAGTGTCGCCAGTAAGCCCCAACTTCTCATGCACTACCCCCTTGTGGCCTCTAAGTGTCGACAGTACTGTCCCAACCGGCCGTCCGGCCCCGTGCGGACGGTCCTGTCGCAGAACACTGGAGACAAGGGAGTTCACAGTGGCACGCAGAACGAGTGAAGGCTCCAACCACCCGGAGGGGACTGCCCTGTTGGACCGGGAGGTGGCCTACCGCGCCCGTCCCCGCGCGCTCCTCCTGGCGGTCGCCGGTCTCGCCGCGGCACCGACATTCGTCGCCCCGGCCCTGGCCCAGGCGTCGACCGGTGGCAAGACCATCCGGGTCGGGTCCGGCGAGACCCTGGAGCTGACCCGGACGACCCGGGCGAGCAGTCTCACCATCGCGGCCGGCGGCATCGTCGCCGCCCCGGCGGGACACAGTCTCACCCTGACGGTCAACGGCGTGGAGACCGGCGGCAAACTGAGCGAACTCACCGACGGCCACGGCGGAGCCACCACGGTCATCGCCCCCGGCACCTATCGCGGCGCCGTGGTCCTGACGGTCGCCGAGGAAACCGACGTCGCCTTCAGCGACCTCGTCTTCCCCTTCCGCCAGGCCGTCTTCGTGGACGCCGACGGCGTCCACGAGGACAAGTCCGTGCCCTCCGAAGTCCGCGGCGGCAGGGTCACCCACACACACGCCGACGACATCACCCTCCTCTCCCGGGGCGAGGCCTTCAACGGCGTCTATGTGTCGGGGGGCGCCGACTACACCGTGCGCGGACCGAAGATCGGGTTCGTGGGCAACGGCCGCTGCGACTTCATCGGCTACGGCGCCGCCGTAGTGGGAACGGGCAAGGGCACCACGCTGGTCGTCGACGGTGCCACCATCAGAAACGAGGGCGTGGTCCGTACGGCCGTCATCGCCGACGCCACCGCCAACGTCGTCGTCAAGAACTCCACCATCCACTGCGCGGACGGCGACAGCGTGCCCGCCGAGTATCCGGAGACCGGGACCGGCGACACCCGGTACATGATCACCGTGCCCTGGATGCTGGGAATCTCCGGGAACGTCCGCGCGACCAACTTGCTCGGCGCGAGTACCAGGGCCTCCTACATCAACTCGTCGATCTCCTCGGAGAAGTGGGGTGCGCTGTCGGTCGACGGCGGCAGCGGATGCACGCTGACCGCCATCAACAGCCGGATCGCCAACACCGGCGGCGAGGGCTACGGTTCGTACGCCATCGGCAGTGTGACCGAGCACTTCCTGGGGTGCACCTTCGACGTGGGCGACTACGCCCTCATCCACTGGGGTTCCTCCGCCCACTACGGCGACAGCACCCGGGCCGCGGTGTCCGCGCTCAACGACTCACTGGAACTCGGGCTCACCCACGCCGAGTTGCGGAGCCTGCCGGTGCGCCCGACCGTCATCGACGCCGGCCGGTTCATGGTCATGTGGTACGCCGCCGGTTCCGTCACCATCGACGGCGGCACCCAGGTCCGTACGGGCAAGACCGCGTTCATCTCCAAGGCGGTCGCCGGATCCGTCAGCGTCGACGGCTCCCAGGGCGCCTCCATCAAGCCCGGCAACGGGGTCATCTACCAGCTGATGGACACCGATCGCCCGAGCAGCGTCTCCGTCACCGGCAAGGCGTGGAAGACCGAGATGATCGGCACCTACACCGAGCCGACCGCAGCCGCGACGAAATCATCGACCTGGGACGCCACGAGCGTACAGAGCACCGACGCCAGGGCATCCTTCACCGACATCGACCTGAAGGGCGACTTCTACAACTCCGTGCTGGGCGGCGGCAACGCGGGTCTCCAGGGACAGAACCTCAGCCTCACCTTCACCCGCTCCTCCGTGCGGGGCGTCATCACCTCGACCAGTGCCAAGCACCGCGTCTCCACCATCACCATGGCCGAGTACCGCGAGATCAGCGAGGTCACCAACACCCCGGCACCCGTCGTCAACAACGGCGTCATCGTCACGCTCGGCAGCTGGTCCACCTGGACCGTCACCGGCACCTCCCACCTGAGCGCGCTGACCCTGGCGTCCGACGCCTCGGTGCGGGCCCCGTCGGGCAGGACCGTGAAGCTCACGGTCGACGGGACACCCACCGCCATCGAGGCCGGCACCTCCTACACGGGAGCGCTGACGCTGACCGTGGCGTAGCCGGCACATGAGGGCGCCCCCGGCCGCGTACCGCACGCGGCCGGGGGCGTTCCGCGACCGGGCGACTACGGCTCGATCACCGGCTTGTCGCCGACGTAGGCGTCCATGCCGATGAAGAAGGCGCAGAACCGCCAGCAGCCGTCCTCCTCGCGGCGCAGACGGGCGTGGTAGATGACGCTGGCCCCCCAACGGACGGTGTCGGCGGCCACGGACACCAGGCCGAACGCGATCGCGGTGGCCCGTCCCTCCGTCAGGTCGAGTTCCTCGACGAGGACGTTGCCCATCAAGTGCCGTCGTTGGTCGGCCTGTTCGGCGACGACCTCGGACAGCCGCTCCCCTATCCGGGTACGGCCTTCGAAGCGCTCGAACGGCTCGGCCGAGGCCTCCGCCACCTCGAACACCGCGTCCTCGGTGAAGCAGCTGGCCAACTGGTCGAACTGCGCCTCGTCATGGGCGACGGCGAACCGGTGGAAGGCGTCGGCGATCCGGGCCCGGGCGGACAGCGCCTCGGGGCCGAAGTCGGCGGGCTCCAACGGCCGCATCGCGACGCGGCCCTGACGGTGGGCCCAGGCCTGGGGCGGTGACGACGGCATGGCATACCTCCTGTGAATGAGTGAACAAAGCGGACGAGGTGGTGTCATGGAAAGTGATGTGATAGTCACTGACGGCGCGACCTGTGCTAGCTGCCGTGAGGGCATGGGTCTCCTGCACGATCATGCCGCCACCTGTCGACACATGGCACACGATTGGCGCGCACACGCATCCACAGGTGCGCTAGTGTCGACACCGTCAGGACGAGCGCGCAGCTGGATCAGTCAGGGAGACCCCCTCATGCCCCATCAGGACACTCATCTCGTACTGGAGCGCCTGCTGCGGCTGCGGGACCGACGCGAACCGCTGGTCGCACAGATCGCCGAGTGGGTCGGCGAGGGCATCATCGAGGGCAGGCTGCAGCCCGGACAGGATCTCAACAGCGTTGATCTGTCCAACCGCTTCGAGACCAGCCGTACCCCCGTGCGCGAGGCGCTGATGCTCCTCGAACAGGAGGGGCTGGTGGAGATGAAGGCCCGCCGCCGACCGCGCGTCGCCTCGCCCTCCCTCCAGGACATCCGGGACATCTACCAGGTCAGGCGGCAGCTCCTGGCCATGCTCGCCGGGCTGCTGGTCGAGCGGGCCACCGAGGACGAACTCGCCGAACTGCGCGGCCGGGTCGAGTCGATGCGCGACCTCGCCGACAAGGAGGACGTGGACGCGTACTTCTGGAGCCATGTCCAGCTCCAGGAGCGGATGACCGAGATCGTCGGCAACGCCACCCTGAAGCAGATCCTCGACTCGCTCGCGCTGCGCACGCTCATGCTGCGCCATCTGAGCCTGACCCGCGCGGGCCGGCTCGCCTACAGCGTCGACGACCAGGAGCGCCTGATCCAGGCGTACGAGGAGCGGGACGGCGAGCTGGCCTCCGCGCTCATCGCCGGAGCCACCGTACGGGCCCTGCGCGCGGTGGAGGAACAGCTGGAGCAGGATGCCCCGCGCACCCGCACGCCCGGCCGCGCCAAGCGCGGGCGTACCGCCTGAGGACGGCGGGCGGCGCCTACTTGGCGAGGACACCGCCGTCGACCGGAAAGTTGCTGCCCGTCACCCAGGCAGACTCGTTGGATAGCAGGTATACGGCGCACCAGGCGATGTCCTCCGGCCGTCCGACGCGTCCCAGCGGAATGCGGTCGAGGAGCGCCTTGCGGGCCGCGCCCTCGTGCGCGCCCGCCGACTCGGTGGCTGGGGTGCGCACCATGCCGGGCGATATCGTGTTGGCCCGGATTCCCAACGGGCCTCCTTCCACAGCGAGTTGGCGGGTCATTCCGAGTACGGCGGACTTACCGGCGCAGTGTGCGACCATCCCGAAGGTCGCGCTGCCCCGGAAGGCGTTCACCGAGGCGAAGTTGACGATCGAGCCGCCCCCGGACGCCTCCATGTGCCGCCACACCGCCTGTACAGGCAGGAAGACGACATCGACCTCGCCCCGCAGCGTGGGGGTCCACTCCTCGTCGAAGTCCATGTCGGCGGCGGTCGCCATGCGCGGAGCGATGGCTCCGGCGGTGACCAGGGCGTCGATCCGCCCGTGCCGTGTGTGCGCCTCGTCGGCGAAGCGACGGGTGTCGGCGGGGTCCGTCATGTCGAGCGGCCCGAGCACATCGATGCTCAGCCCACGGTCGGCGGCGAGCTTGCGGGTGCGTTCGGCCGCGGCCGGGTCGATGTCGCAGCCGACGACGGTGGCACCCTGTTCGGCGAAGAGCAGGGCACAGCCCTGACCGATGCCGGCGCCCGCGCCGGTGACGAGGACGACCTTGCCGGCGAGTCTGCCGGGGCCGGTGGGGGTGGTAATCGGACGGGAATGAGTCACGGTCTCCTCCTGGGAACGGGGGTGGAGGTCGGTGGTCGTCGACACGGTGGGTCCGGCCGAAGGGCGGATCATCGGTCCGGTGCCTCAGGCAGCTCCACGTCCAGGGCGACGAGGAAGCGGGACACCATGCCGTACGCGGCGACGGTCGCGGTCAGTTCGACGAGCTCGGCATCGGTGAAGTCGCCGCGCAACGCGTCGAAGACCTCTTCGGGCACCTGGACGTGCCGGGTCATGGCGTCGGTGTACGCGAGCACCCTGCGCTGTCGCGCGTCCAAGCCCGGGTGTTCGGCCGCGTCGTCGTGCCGGAGGGCCACGAGCTGGTGGCCCTCGAGGCCGGCGGCGCGGGCCTCCGGTTCGTGGGCGGCCCATTCGTAGGGGGCCCGGTTGAGCACGGCGATCCGCAGGATCACCAGCTCACGGATGTCCGCGGGCAGGTCCATGCGGAGCCGGATCGCGCCCAGCAGGCTGTTCCAGCCGTCGGCGACGCTCGGGCTGTACAGGAGCATCCGGTCCAGGGGGCGCAGGATGCCGCCCCGCCGTTCACGGATGCGTTCCGCGACGGGTCCGGCTCCGTCGATGCCCGGCAGTCGTGCCACGGTCGTCCTTTCTCGGCATGTCGTGCGGGCCGCCGTTCGGGGCGTCCTCGGTTGTTCACGTGGGCGTTCGGGGCGGCCGGGCTACTCGGGCACTGCCGGCCGGTGCAGGACTCCCGGGCCGACGGTGTCGCCGAAGATCATGGCGGGGGTGTGGTCGGGCCCGGTGAACAGCGGCCAGTGCTGCGGCCACGCCCCGTTCGGGTCTGCCGACTCCACGAAACGCGCCCAGGTGTCGGCCATCGTCCCCGCCAGAACGTGGTCGGCCGGCTGCCAGGGCCAGTTGGGCCGACGGTGCAGGTTGTCGAGGACGTACGGGAGTTCGGCGGTGTGGTAGACGCCGGAGTCCGGCAGGCCAGGTGGCAGCGCGGGCCTGCGGGTGAACCGGTACATCCAGGTCGGGGCGCCGGTCGTGGCGCGGTGGGTGTGCGCCCAGTGCCACACGGGGCGGACGAATCGGGTGTCGCCCACGGTCTTCGGGTCCTGGCCGTCCTTGGCGTAGACCGTGCCCTCGTCGAGGTTGGTGCCCACGAGCAGCGGTACGGGGTGCTGCCGGCCGGCGGCGAACACGTCGTCGGTGGGTTCGGTCAGGACGCGGCCGTCGACGACGGGTCCGAAGTGCCCGCGGACGACCAGTTCGACGCCCGAGATCCCCCGGAGCCTCTCGACGTCGTGGGTGGCGAATTCGTCGGCGTACGACAGTCCCTGCTTCTGGGCGTCCTCCTGGCCCGGCAGCGGCCCCTCGGCCCGGCCCACGCCCGAGGCGCTCTGGCCGAGTGCCGCGCGGAAGAACGGCCGTGCGGTCGTCGCGGCCATCAGATGACAGATGTGGGCCGCTCCGGCGGAGTTGCCGGCCAGGGTGACCCGGTCTGGATCGCCGCCGAATGCCCCGATGTTCTCGCGCACCCAGGTCAGGGCGGCCACGAGGTCGAGCAGGCCGTAGTTCCCGGAGGCGCCGAGGTCGTCCTCGGCGGCCAGGCCGGGATGGGCGAGGAAGCCGAGGGCACCGAGGCGGTGGTTGAGGGTGACGACGACCAGGCCGCGGGCAGCCAGGGAAGCACCATCGTGGATGTCCTGGGAACCGTGGCCGTACCGGTTGCCTCCGCCGTGGACCCACACCATGACGGGCAGCCCGGCCCTCGGGGACGGCTCGGGGGTCCACACGTTGAGGTAGAGGCAGTCCTCGCTCATCACGAGGGGGCGGCGGTCCTCGAAGTTGGTGCGGTACATCACCGAGCCCCGGGGCGGCTGGGGTTGCAGCGGCGCGGGGCCGAACTCGATCGCGCGCCGCTCACCGTCCCAGCCCTCGGCGGCCTGTGGGGGCCGCCACCGCAGGGCGCCGACCGGCGGCGCGGCGAAGGGGACACCGCGGAAGACCGCGACCGAGCGGTCCCACTCCCCCAGCAGCCGGCCGCCGGTGACGCGCGCCGCGGGGGCGTTCACGCCGGGGCCTTGTGCAGCACGCCGTCCTTCATGATCGCGGCAAGGCGGTCACGGTCCTGGAGGACGCGGATGTCGTCGAGGGGATCGCCGTCGACCAGGACGAGGTCCGCGAGGTATCCCTCCCGGATCAGGCCGAGTTCGCCCTCCAGGCCCATGACCCAGCCGCCGTCCCGGGTGGCGGCGCTGAGCGCCTGGGCCGGGGTGAAGCCGAACCAGTCGACGAACAGCTCCAGGTCCCGGGCGTTGCGGCCGACCGGGTTCCAGGGGAAGCCGTAGTCGCCGCCGGGCACGACCCGGATGCCCCGGCTTACGAGTTCGGGCACGACCTGCCGGACCGCCTTCTCGGTGGCCTCGACCTCCATGCCGGGCTCGGGTTCGCTGCCGGCCTCGTGCAGGTTGGCGTAGATGATGCCGGGTGTGGGTGCGACGAACAGCCGGTCGCGGGCGGCCTCCAGGAGGTCGAGGGTCTCCTCGTCGGCGAAGGTGCAGTGGTAGACGGCTCGGATGCCGTGCCGGACGGCCATCTTGATGGACTCGGCCGCGTGGGCGTGGGCGGTGAGCGCGACTCCGCGGGCGCGGGCGGTGGCGGAGGCCGCGGCCACCTCGTCGTCGGTGAACTGGACGATCCGTGAGGTGCCCTGCACCACCGCGCTCTCCCCGGACAGTGACAGCTTGACGATGTCGACGCCGAGGTCCGCCATCTCGCCCACGAAGCGGCTCACCGACTCGGGGTCGGAGGCCCTGCCGTCGATCCCGGGGAAGTCGTAGACACCGGGCTCGACCATGCCCGCGCTGCCCTCCCAGGAAGCGGCCTTGAACCGCGGTCCGGGCATCCAGCCCTCGGCGAACGCCTTCCGGGCCGCGATCTCGGTGCGGGGCAGACGGTTGCCGCCGGAGTAGGCGCTGGTGATGCCGTGGTCCAGCAGCACCCGCCCGGCGTGCGCGACCAGGAGCGCCTTCTCCTCGTCGGGTTCGTCCCGGCGCGGTGAGCGGTGTTCGACGGTGGAGCCGAAACCGAGGTGGGTGTGGGAGTCGACCAGACCGGGGATCAGGGTGCCGCCGCCGCCGTCGACGATGCGGGCGACGGCCAGCTTGTCGGCGGGGATCTTGCCGGTGACGGCGGTGATGCGGTTGCCCTCTACCAGGACCTCGCCGGCGAAGGGATCCCGTCCGGTGCCGTCGAAGACCTGGACGTCGGTGAAGAGGATGGTCTCGCTCATGGTGCGCTCCTGAAGGTGTGCCGCATCTCGCCCAGTCCCCCGATCCTGCTCACGAGGGTGTCATCCGGACCCAGGAATCGCTGTGGGGTACGGCGGTTTCCCACGCCCGCCGGGGTTCCGGTGAAGATCAGGTCGCCGGGGCGCAGTGGGCAGATCGCGCTGAGGTAGGAGACCAGGGTGGACACCGGGAAGATCATGTTCGAGGTGCGGTCGTGCTGGACGGCCTCGCCGTTCAGCTCACAGGTCAGCTCCAGGTCGTCCCGGTCGGGCAGTTCGTCGAGGCTGACCAGGGCGGGGCCGACCGGGCCGAATCCCGGGAAGGACTTGCCGAGGGAGAACTGGGCCGGACGGCCGGCGAGTTGGACGATCCGTTCGGAGAGGTCCTGGCCCACGGTGAGCGCGACGACGGGGTCCCAGCCGTTCTCCTCCGGGACGCGGTGGGCGTGGCGGCCGATGACCGCGACGGCCTCCAGTTCCCAGTCGACGTGCCCGGGCGGCAGGTCGATGGTGCCGAAGGGGCCCGTGACGCAGCTCGGGAACTTGGTGAACACGAGGGGCTCGGCCGGTTCCTGGTAGCCCGCCTCCGCCGTGTGGGGGCGGTAGTTGAGCGCGACGGCGAAGACCTGGCGCGGCTCGGGCAGGGGCGCGAGCAGGTCGGGCTCCTTGTACGGCACGGCGTGTGCCGGGTCGATGTCCCACGACCAGTCGAGCAGGCCGTCCCACTGGTCGAAGAGGTCGGCCGGGTCGGCGGAGAAGCGGCCCGCCGAGGCGGTGGCCACGTCCACGGCGCCGTCGGGGGTCAACAGGACGGTGCGGCCCGCGAGTTGAGCGATGCGCATCCGTTCACACCCACTGCTCGGCGAGCGGCTCCGGCGTGCCGTAGGCGTCCTGCCAGGACACCACCCGGTTGCGCAGGATGCCCAGGCCCTCGATCTCGGCCTCGACGACGTCACCGGGGTTGAGGTAGTTGGCGAAGGGATCCGCGGTGCTCGCCGCCACACCCGCGATGGTCCCGGTGGTGAGGATGTCGCCCGCGCTGTAGGTCTGCGGCGAGTGGTACGCGACGAGTTGTGGGATCGACACCGACATGCGGGAGGTGTTCGACTTCTGGCGTACGTCGCCGTTGACCCGCAGTTCCATGTCCAGGTCGTGGGGGTCGCCGATCTCGTCGGCGGTGACGATGTACGGGCCGATCGGGCAGAACGTGTCGATGGCCTTGGAGAAGGAGAAGACCCCCGACTCCATCTCGCGGCGCTGGATGTCGCGCGCGGTGATGTCGTTGAAGACGAGGTAGCCCGCGATGTGCTCGGCGGCCTGGTCGGCCGAGAAGAACTTGCCCGCCCTGCCGATGATCACGGCGAGTTCGAGTTCGTAGTCCAGCTCCCTGGTCAGGTTGGCGGGGTACACGATCGGGTCGTCGGGACCGATGATCGCGTCGGTGTTCTGGAAGAACACGATGCCCTTGTTGACAGGGTGGGACCAGTCCACCCGGGCCAGATCCTCGTGGTGCTCACGGAAGTTGCCCGCCGTGTGGAAGAACTTCTTCGGCACGATCGGCGCCCGCAGCCGGACGTCGGCGAGTGCGAACGTCCGTCCCGTCTCGTCGACACGGCCCTCGCGTTCGAAGAACTCACGTGTGGTCGGAACGCCGAGTTCCACCACCGTGTCCCCGTCCAGGCGCCCCACGAGCCCCTCGTCGAACGTCACCAGCTTCATCAGACCTCCCAAGAACTGTCGACACTCACCCTGCATCGACTGGGCTTTGACGTCAATAGACTGGCTAAGTGTGGACACAATGACATTGAGTGGCTTACGGTCCCGGGCATGAAGACGATGTGGAACCACTCCGGAACGCGCGCGATCGTCGCGGGGGCGGGAGGCATCGGAGCAGCCGTCACGGAGGCCCTGGCCGGCGCCGGCGCCGACGTGGCCGTCCTGGACATCGACGCCGACGCCGTCGCCAAGCTCTCCCGCGTCCGTACGGCCGAGGGGCTCGGCGATGTCTTCGGCGTACCGGCCGACCTCACCTCCGCCGACGCCTGCCGCGACGCCGTCGACCGGGCCGCCGAACGCCTGGGCGGACTCGACGTCTTCGTGCACGCCGTGGGCGCCAACGACCGCAGACCCGTGCTGGAGACACCCGACGAGGTGTGGGAGCGGATCGTGGCCATCAACCTCAGCAGCGCCTTCTGGCTCGGGCGGGCGGTCGGCGCCCGCATGGTCGCCGGGGGCTACGGCCGCATCGTCTACCTCTCCTCCGTGTCGGGCCTCCTCGCGCACAAGGACCACGCGCCCTACGCGGCCACCAAGGGCGGCGTCAACCAGCTCATGCGGGTGATGGCCCGGGAGTGGGCGCCGCACGGCGTCACCGTCAACGCGGTCGCCCCCGGCTACACCGAGACCGACCTCACCCGCGCCTACCTCGCCAGGCCCGGCATGCGCGCGTCCATGGAGGCACTCGTCCCCATCGGGCGTCTCGGCCGGCCCGACGACCTGGTCGGCCCGGCCCTCTTCCTCACCTCGGCCGAGGCCGCCTTCGTCACCGGACAGGTGCTGTACGTCGACGGCGGCCGGACCCTCGTATGACCCCTCCTCGCGCCTTCCCCTCCCCTGCTTCACGATCGGAGCCCTCATGACCATCCCCCAGCGCTTCACCGGCAGCACCGTCCTCGTGACGGGGGCCGGAACCGGATTCGGCGCGGAGATCGCCGTGCGCGCGGCACAGGAGGGTGCCGATGTCGCCATCCACTACCGCAGTTCGCGGGCAGGCGCGGAGGCCACCGCGGAGCGGGTCATGGCCCTCGGCCGCAAGGCCTTCGTCGTGCAGGCCGACATCGCCGAGCACGACCAGATCAAGCACATGGCGGACGAGGTCTGGAACCGCTTCGGCCGCCTCGACGTCGCCGTCAACAACGTCGGCGACGTGGCCCGCGAACAGATGTCCTGGCGCGACATCACCGAGGAGTCCATCGACCACGTCCTCGCCGTCGACATCAAGGGCACCCTGCTGTGCACGCACGAGTTCGGCGCCCGGATGCTGGAGCAGGAGGGCGGCGGCGCCATCGTCAACGTCGGCTCCACCGTCGTGGCCCGCGGCAGCGCCCGGGCGCCCCAGTACGCGGCGGCCAAGTACGGCATCATCGGCCTCACCAAGTCCTACGCCCACGCATTCGCACCGGCCGTGCGGGTGAACGTCTTCGCTCCGGGCTTCATCGAGACCGAGGCGACGCTCGGCCGTGCCGACTGGAAGGCCGGGCGCGGCGACAAGCTGCGCGAGCTGACCCCCATGGGCCGTATCCCCGGTCCCGCCGAACTCGCCGGGGCCGCCCTGTTCCTGGCCACCGAGGACGCCCACCACATCACGGGCGGCTTCCTCATTGCCGACGGCGGCTACAACATGATCGGCGCCTGACGGCCGCAGCCCGTACAGAGGCCCCGGGAACGGATGACGCTGTTGGCCAATCCCGTCAGCAGGCCGGAGCAGCCATACACAGCCGAGAAAGTGTGACACTTTCCCCAGAAGTGTCACACTTTTTCGGAGAGGTGGCCCAGCCGCACCGGATTCGCCAACAGCATCACGGATTCCCGGGGCTTTCGCGCGGGTGAGGCCGGATCACTCGCGGTCGAGCAGCTCGATCAGGTTGCCGTACGGATCGGCCACGAAGGCCATGCGCGCGCCGGGGCGGGGTGCCGCCCGCGGGGACATGCTGCTGCCCGCGCCGGCCTCGACCAGCCGGGTGTACTCGCCGTCCACGTCCTCGACGCACAGGCACAGGTGCCCGAGGCCCAGGGTCCCCGCCGCCTCCAGCGCGGTCGCCGCCCGCAGGCCCGGCACCGCCCGCGGGCGGTGCAGCAACTCGATGCGGAAACCGCTGTCGTGCAGGAGCATCACCCCGCGCAGGTCGGTGCCGGGAATCGAGAACACCGGGGCGGCGGTGAGATCGAGCGCCGCGCAGTACCAGGCGGTGGCGGCCTCCAGATCCGGTACCGAGATCCCTACGTGGTCGAACCGGGTCACCGTCGTACCGCGCTCTCGGTCACCGCGCCGGCCGGGCCGGGAGTGTCCTCGCCGGCGCGCTCCGGCGTGCCGGCGCCGGCGCTCCCGGCGGCCGGCCGGTCGCCGCGGATCAGTGTCAGCACATGGGTACGGAGGTCCGCGAAGCGTGGGTGGGCCCGGGTGCGGAGCTGGTCGCGGTCGTCGCCCAGGTCGATCGTGAGGTTGTCGACGACCGTCGTCGGGCTGCCGCCGAGGACGATCACACGGTCGCCGAGGTAGACCGCCTCGTCGATGTCGTGGGTGACCACGACGACGGTGATGCCGAGCCGCTTGCGCAGGGACAGCGTCAGGTCCTCCAGGTCGAAGCGCGACTGGGCGTCCACCGAGCCGAAGGGCTCGTCCATCAGCAGGACGGGAGCCTCGTAGGCGAGTCCGCGCGCGATGGCGGCCCGCTGTTGCATGCCGCCGGAGAGCTGCCACGGGTACTTGTCCCCGACGTCCGGGAGGCCTACGGCGGCCAGGCACTCGTCGGCACGCTTCCTGCGGGCGGCCCGCTTGACGCCCATGCCCTCCAGCGGGAAGGCCACGTTGTCGCGGACCTTCATCCACGGCAGCAACGAGCCCCGGTAGTCCTGGAAGACCACCGCGATGTCGGCGTGCGGTTTGGTGAGTTCCTGTTCGCCGTAGCTGATCGTGCCTGACGTCGGGCGGACAAGGCCCGACAGACAGCGCAGGAGGGTGGTCTTGCCGGCCCCGGACGGGCCGACGACGCAGACCAGTTCCCCGGGGTCGACCCTCAGCGACAGGTCCTCGATCACCCGGTGCTCGTCCGCGCCGTGGCCGAACGTCTTGCCGACGCCGTCCACGACCAGGCTGGATCCGCTCGCTTTCAGGTGTCGCTGCATGATGGCGTGACCTCGTTCCGGAGCTTGGTCCGCCGAGTGCGGGGCGGACGCTGGTGGTACCAGCCCAGCAGCACGTGTTCGGCTGCCAGGAGGAGCACGCTCAGGCCGTAGCCGAGCATGCCGATCAGCACGGTGCCGGCCCAGGTCTCCGGGACGGCGAAGCTGGAGCCGCTCTGCAGGATGTAGTTGCCGAGCCCCACGGGGGAACCGTAGATCTCACTGACGACCATCAGGACCACCGCGATCGACAGGGCGATGCGGACACCGGCGAAGATCTGGGGCAGCGCGCCCGGCAGGACGACCTTGGTCAGCCGCAGCCGCCAGGGGATCCGGTAGCTGCGGACGGTCTCGTGCACGGCCGGGTTGACGCCGTGCACACCGCTGATGGTGTTGAGCAGGATCGGCCACAGCGAGCCGAGCGCGATCAGGAAGATCTTGGGGCCGGAGCCGATGCCGAGGGTGAGGATGATGACGGGGACGAACGCCACCGTGGGCACCGCCCGGGCGAAGTCCAGCAGCGGCGCGGTGGCCCGCCGCAGCAGCGGGACCTCACCGATGACCAGGCCCGCGCCGATGCCGACCACGGTGGCGACGGCCAGGCCCAGCACGATGTTGCGCAGGGAGAAGGCCAGGTCGCTCACGAGCTCACCGTGGACGAGGCCGCGCCAGAGGGTGGCCAGTACGTCGGTCGCGGGCGGGAAGTAGAAGCTGGTGCTGCCCGCCGTGGCCAGTACCAGGATCGCGAGGACCAGGGCCGGCAGCCACAGCTGATGGAGCAGCGACTTCCACAGGGCACCTGAAGGGTGTGCCGCCATGATGTTCCTTCCCTGCCTCAGTCGGTGTACGCCGGGGGGCGCCAGCGCAGCAGCCGCTGCTCGGCGACCTGGGACAGCAGGTTGATCGCGTAGCCGATCGCGCCCGCGGTGACGATGTACGCGTAGGCCGTGGCCGACGCGTCGCTCTGCTGGGCCTGGACGACCTCGTGGCCGATGCCCGGCAGCGTGGTGAGCACCTCCACGCCGATGGCGACGAGTACGGAGGTCGTGGCGGCCAGCCGCAGCCCGGTCATGATCGAGGGGGTGGCGCTCGGCAGGATCACCCGGCGGAAGCGCAGACGGCGCGGGATGCGGTAGCTGAGTACGGTCTCCGCGACCATCGGCGTGACCGAGCGGGCCCCGTACTGCGCCTGGAGGAAGACCGGGAAGACGCAGGCGATGAAGACCACGGTGCTCTTCGTCGTCGGGGTCGAGCCGAGGACGAGCAGGAACACCGGCAGCAGCGCGATCACCGGGAAGGACCGCAGGACGTCGACGAGCAGCCGGGTGGACCGCTCGGCCGCCGCATAGGTCCCGGTGACCAGGCCGAGTGGCACTCCGACGACGACGGCCAGGACGAACCCGGTCACAGCTCCGCGCAGGGTGTCGAGCACGGCCCGCCAGTACGCGCCGTCGCCGAACAGTTCGGGGAACCGGCCGAACACCGCTCTCGGGCCGGGCAGTGCGGTGCTGCTCACGAAACCGGCCGCGGCGAGAGCGGCCCAGACCGCGAGCACCAGCAGCAGTGCGGACACCTGGAGCAGAAGGAGTCCGGCGCGCCCCCGGCCGACGGCCCGGGCACGGTCGGGCAGCGGAGCCCGCCCGGGGGCGGGCCGCCGTCGCGTGATGGATGTGGCCATCGTGTCGTTCGCCGCCTCAGCTGCCGGTGGTGACGGTCGGAGCCTTCTGCCAGTAAAGGGCGGTGTCCTTGGGCTCGCTGCTCAGCAGCCCGTAGCCGTGCATCTTGGTGACGACGGTCCGCATCACGGTGGTGTTGAGGTTCTTGTCGTAGTAGGGGACGGGTGCCTTGTCGATGTAGGCGGCGGACAACTGGGTGTACTTCTTGTCGACGGCCCGGACCGCTTCGGGGTGCGCGTTGGCGTAGGCCAGGGCCTTGGCGACGGCACCGGTGAACTTCTCGGCCGTCGCGGAGTTGCCCGACAGGTACTTCTGGCTGGAGAAGATCAGGCCCTGGGTAATGCCGGGCAGGTCGTTCATCCCGTCTCCGATCGAGCGCAGGCCGGCCTGCTTGCCCGCCGCGTAGAAGGCACCGAAGGAGTAGACCGCGTCCGTCTTGCCGCTGCTCACCGCGTCGTTGAGCGAGGTGGTCGGCAGGGAGACGAACTTGACCTTGCCGGGGTCGCCACCGTCCTTCTCCACGAGGTACTCGGTGATGAACTGGATCGTGCCGCCCAGCGCGGCCAGTCCGACCGTCTTCCCCTCCAGGTCGGCGAAGGACTTGATGGAGCTGTTCTTCTTGACGAGCAGTCCGTCGGTGGGCTCGGTCTTGGTGGTGGCGGACACCAGCCCGGTCGCGATGCGGACGGGCAGGTTCTTGGCCGCGCCCTTGAGGAAGCCGGAGCTGTCCGTCATGGCGAACTGGGCCTCGCCGTTGAGGACGGACGGCGCGTTCTGCGAGGTGTCCTGGGCGCCCACCTTGATGGTGACGGCGAGTCCCGCGTCCTTGAAGTAGCCCTGCTGCTGGGCGATGTAGAGCGGTTCGAAGAGCGCGCCGCTGGAGCGCAGCACGGTCACCTTGGTCGTGCCGTCACTGCTGGTACTGGTCGAGGAGGCGCCCGATCCGCAGGCCGCGGTCGAGGCGGCGAGGGCGAGCGTCACACAGACGACGGAGAGTCGGCTCCATGGGTTTCTCTGGCTCTTCGGCATGCGGGTGTGCTCCTTTGCACGGATGTGACCGCTCGTGGAATGCGGCTCTACGAGCGCGAGGCGGAGGCGTAGGCCGTGGTGGACTCGGCCGGCGTCATGTAGGTACGGAAGAACCCGTCGGGGTCGTAGGCGCAGCGGATCTTCTCCAGCCGCGCGGCGTTGTCGACGCTGAGACCGAGGTCGAAACGGTCGGCGAGGTTGTTGTCGGAGAACTGCAGTCCCCTGGACAGGTGCTGTACGGCGGCCAGGGAGCCGTGCACCCAGTTCTCGTACCGCAGGTCCTCGGCGGCCTCGCTCCAGCCGGCGTTGGGCGAGAGGTAGACCTTGGCCTGTGCGGACCAGCAGGCGTCGGGGCGCGGCGGGTAGTGGCCCCACAGCATCCAGAGCACGAAGCTGGTGCCGTCGGGGATGGTGTCGAGGACGGACACAGCGGCGGTGAGGATCTCCTCGACGGGTCCGTCGGCCCACACGCCGTCCACCGCCCAGCGCAGACCGGCCGGGTTGAGGCGGTCTGCGATGTCGTAGAGCTCCTCGATGCTGGTCTCCTGCCCGACCACAGCCCTCAGGGCGAGGTCGCGGAACGGCGCGGTCTCCAGGGGGGCCAGCGCCTCCGGCCCGTACTCGGGGGTGCAGAACGCGGTGGCGGTCAGCGAGACGGTCCGGGTGTCCAGGCCGGGAGTGAAGCCGACCTTGGCGGAGAACTCCACGGTGGTGGGGAGGGACTCCAAGAGGTCGTAGGACCAGGCGAGGACCTCGTCGCGCAGGGACAGCGGGTAACTGTGCACCGTACGGACGATCTTCGTGGGGCTCGGGTGGGTGTCCAGGTGGAAGCGGGTGACGATCCCGAAGAAGCCGGGTCCGCTCCCCCGCGCCGCCCACAGCAGGTCGGGGTGGTTGTCGTCGGTGGCGTGCACCAGGGTGCCGTCGGCGAGGACCACGTCGACGGCGCGGATGCTCAGGCAGGCCGGTCCGAGGTGGCGGGAGTTCCAGCCGTAGCCGCCGCCGAGGATGAAGCCGCCGATGCCGACGGTGGGGGCGTGTCCGGTCGGGAAGAACAGCCCGTGCGGGGCGAGCGCCGCCTGGATGGCGGGCCCCTTGGCGGACGGCTGAACGGCGGCTGTACGGGTGTCGGGGTCGACGGTGATGTCCTGGAGCCGGGAGAGGTCGATCAGCAGTCCGCCGTCGCGCACGCCGTTGCCGACCCAGCTGTGGCCGCCCGAACGCACGGAGACCCGCAGTCCCTCGGCGCGGGCGAACCGTACCGCCAGGGCGACGTCCTGTTCGTCCTCGGCCAGGACGATGACGTCGGGAAAGCGGGCGGGCTTGCGCTCGTTCCACACCGCGTCGAGGCGGGCCGACTCATAGGAAGCATCTCCACGACGGATGACGGCTCCCCGCATACGCTGGGCATGATTCGGTTCCGACGTCCTGGACACCTTTGTCTCCTTGTGTGGTGCAGTTCACGCGACGGTACTGTCGACACTATTTGATGGTCAAGGGGTCGAACGATCCCATTATCGGCAATCTGTCGACACTAGCGGGTCGTGGCGCGCTGGCGATGCCGGGCGAGCGCCGTGGTGGACTCCTCCGGGGACAGATAGGTACGGAACAGGCCCCGCGGGTCATGGAGCCGCCTCAGCCGCTCCAGACGCTCCGCCTGTGCGGGCTCCAGCCCGCGGGCGGGCCGGTCGGCCGGATTGGCGTCGGCGAACTGCGTGCCGCGGGCTACGGGTGCCGTCGCGCGCAGCGTGTCATGGGCCCAGGTCTCGGCGGCAAGGTCGTCGGCGAGGTCGCGCCACACGGCGTTGGGCGAGAAGTAGAGCCGTGCCTGGGTGGACCAGCAGGCGTTCTCGCGCGTCGCCTGGCCTCCCCAGAGCATCCACAGCAGGAAGCTCTCGCGATTGGGCAGCCCGTCCAGCACGTCACGGCCCGCGTAGAGCACCTCCGCCACCGGCGCCCCGGTCCACACCCCGTCGACGGCGTACCGGTTGCCCTGCGGGGTGAGCGTGTCGGACAGCGCGTAGAGGTCGTCCAGCGTGGCGGGCACCCGCTCGACCCGGCGCAGGGCGTGCCGCAGGAAGGGGGCCTTCTCCAGCGGCTCCAGCATCTCGGGGCCCGCGCCGCCGGCGCAGAACGCGGCGGCCGTGACAGTCGTGGTCTGGCGCTCGATCCCGGGCGTGTGGGCGACCTTGGCGGACATCTCCAGGGACGTCGAGATATGCGGTACGGCGTCGTAGGTCCACGCCAGCACCTCGTCGCGCAGTTCCCGGGGGAAGACGTAGGCGCTGCGCAGGATCTGGTCGTACGCCGGATACACCCGCAGATGGAAGCGGGTGACCACGCCGAAGAAGCCGGGGCCCGAGCCGCGTACCGCCCACATCAGGTCCGGGTGGGTCTCGTCCGTGGCGTGCGTCAGGGTGCCGTCGGCCAGCACCACGTCGACGGCCTCCACGCTGAAGCACGCCGGGCCCAGGGCACGCGAGTTCCAGCCGTAGCCGCCGCCGATCAGGAAGCCGCCCATGCCCACCGAGGGGCAGTGACCGCTGGGGAAGACCAGGCCGCGCTCCGCGAGCAGGGTGTTGAGGCGTGATCCCTGGACGGCGGGGCGGACGGTGGCACGGCGGGCCGGGGCGTCGATGGTGACCTCGTCCAGCGCGGACAGGTCGATCAGCAGACCGCCCTCGCGCACGCCGGTGCCGATCCAGCTGTGCCCGCCGGAGCGGACGGAGATCGTCAGGCCCCGGGCGGCGGCCAGCCGTACGCCTTCCTGGACGTCCCGGTCGCTCCGGGCCACAAGGATGAGGGCGGGGTGACGGTCGGGCTTGCGGGCGTTCCAGACCGCGCCGAGGCGTGCGGCCTCGTAGCCGTCGGAGCCCCTGGCGAGGAGGGAGCCGTCGAAGTGCGTCATGAGTGCTCCGGATGCGGTGCGCGCGGATCTTCGTCGCGGGGGAAGTCGAAGAGTTCGGCAGGGTTGTCGACCAGCAGCCTGCGCAGCCGCGCGGGATCGGGGGCGATCTCCGTCAGCAGGTCCACGAGCAGGCCGTCGTCCGGTGCGGCCCCGGCGATGTTCACATGGGGGTAGTCGGTGCCCCAGACGGTGCGCTCGGGGGCGTACGCGACGAACGAGGCGGCCAGCGCCACGGCGTCCTGGTACGGCGGACCCTGCCGGGAGACCCGGTCGGCGCCGCTCACCTTGAGCCAGACGTCGCCTGTGTCGAGCAGTGAGCGCAGACTGCGCAGGGCGGCACTGCCGGGTCCCTCCGTGATGTCCACCCGGGCGAGGTGGTCGACGGCCACCCGTCCCGGCAGGGAGCGGATGAGCGGTTCGTAGTCGCTCACCTCCCGCCCGGTGAGGTGGAGTTCGGCGACCCAGTCGAGGCCGTCCACCCGTTCCAGCACGGAGTCGATCTCCTGCCGGGTCGGCGCGGTGCGCAGGTGCGGCAGGAAGTTGAGGCGGAAGCCGCGCACGCCGGCCCGGTGCAGTTCCTCTATCTCCGCGCGCGTGGTGGTGTCACCGATCAGCGCCACTCCGCGCAGCCGTCCGCCACCGGCGTCCAGGGCGTCGCGCAGCAGCCGGTGGTCGGAGCCGTTGCAGGAGGACTGGACGATCACGGCCCGGGTGAGCCCCAAGTGGGCGTGGAGTGATGCCAGTTGCTCCTTCGGCGCGTCGACGGGGGTGAAGGTGCGCTCCGGCGCGTAGGGGAAGACCTCGGCGGGTCCGAAGACATGGCAGTGCGCGTCGCAGCTGTCGGGCGGAAGCACCAGGGCGGGTCTGCGCGGTGCCGGGTGCGGGGGCGGGCAGCCCGGCGAGGGCGCGGGCCGGGGACGGTCGAGGATGGGCTCAGTCACAGCGGGCCGTCATTCCACCGTCCACGACGATCTCCGTGCCGGTCACGAACCGCGCCTCGTCGGAGGCGAGGAAGAGGGCGGCGTACGCCGTGTCCCGGCCGTCGCCCATGAAGCCGAGGGGGATCCGGGCCTGCCGCTGGGCGAGCAACTTGGCCACGTCACCGTCCGCCCGCTGACCGGCGAGCCGTGCCTCGACCATCGGCGTGTGCAGCTGTCCCGGCACGACGGTGTTGACCCGGATGTTGTCGGGCGCGTACTCGACGGCGGTGACACGGGACAGCTGGATGACCGCCGCCTTGGCCGCCGCGTAGCCGGCCTGGGCCGCTCCGGTCCAGCGCAGCCCGGACGCCGAGGCGGTGTTGACGATGGAACCGCCCCCGCCGTTCCGCATGATCGGGATCACGTACTTGCAGGCCAGGAACGCGCTGGTCAGGTTGGTCAGGAGCTGGCTGTTCCACTCGTCCAGGGAAAGATCGACGACACCGCCCGCGCGGGAGCCGCCGACGTTGTTGACGAGGATGTCGATCCGGCCCGCCCGGCGCCCGGTCTCCTCGAAGTACTCGCGCACGGCGGCGGGTTCGGTCACGTCCAGCAGGTCCGTGCGCACCGCTCCGCCTTCGGCGCGGACCTGGTCCGCCGTCACCTCCAGCGTCTCCTTGTCGAGGTCGGTGAGGTGGACGGTGGCACCCTCCCGGGCGAAGAGGACGGCGGCGGCACGTCCGTTGCCCCAGCCGGGGCCCACGCTGCCGGCGCCGCTGATGACGGCGATGCGCCCGGCCAGGCGGCCCGGCCAGGCCGGGGGCACGTCTTCGGTCACGGGGTCTCCCTCGGTTCAAGGTGGGCGTTCATCTGCCGACAGTTTCAGCGAGTGTCGACAGAAAGTAAACACCGCGCCAGATAATCGCAGATGGACCCCACTTCTCTTGCATGAGTGTCGACAGAATGTTTGGATGGACACTCAAGAAGAGACAAGAAGAGAGCTGCGGAACGCCCACCGGGAGGGACTCATGGACAAACCGGCCGTGTTCACCGACGAGGAGATCTCCCGTTTCCGGGCCGAGATCGCCGCCAGGCGCGCGCCCGGCGCCTACGAGCCGGGCCGCTGGTCGGTCAGTCCCCTCACCCGGCACCCGGACACGAGCGGATCGATGCCCGATTCGGTACGGCTGCGGGACGCCACCCTGAGGTCGGTCGAAACCCTGCCCGGCGTCGTGGCCACCACCGAGGCGAAGGCCGGCTATCTGCGCCGGCTCGTCGGCGCGGGCGTCCGCGAGGTCGTGACGGCGGGGCTCGCCGGCCGGGACGACGCGGCCCTACGCACCGAGGTCGACACCGTCAAGGGCGAGAACCCCGACTGCAGGACGGTCCTTCCCCTGCTGCGCACCACCGCGGACATCGACCGCGCCGCCGACGCCGGCTACGACGCCGTCCAGATCTGGGTGCAGGGCTTCGGCGAGGCCTCCCTGATCTACAACCCGGCCGTCTACCAACGCTCCTGGCAGGGCGAGGAGTGGCGCACTGCGGACACCCCGCGCAGCCGCGCCGACGTACTGGCCCGCGCCGTACCCCTGATCCGGCACGCCCGCTCCCGGGGCCTGGACGCGGTCGTACCGATGCTGATGGTCTCGTACCTCACCGACGCGGTCCTGGAGGAGTCGGTCGCCGTCCTGACCGGGGCCGGCGCCACCGAACTCACCCTCTTCGACGGCCCCGGCGCCATGAGCCCCGAGGCCTACGGCCACCTGGTCACCCGTACCAGGGAGCTCGCCCCCGGTGTCCAGGTCGGGCTGCACCCCCACAACACCTTCGGGCTCGCCGTGGCCTGCGCGGTCGCCGCCGTCCGGGCCGGCGCCGACGTGGTCGAGCTGTCCGTCAACGGCTACTGCGGGGGTCCCGGCAACGCAGACCTGGCCGCCACCGCGATGGCCTTCGAGGCGCTGTACGGGGTGCGCACCGGAATCAGGTCCGAGCGGCTGACGGACCTCGCCCGGGCCGGTGAGGCCCTGACCGGCTATCACGTCGCCTGGAACCACCCCGTGACCGGCACGAATGCCTTCTCCTGGGGAGGCATGGACCTGATCACCCAGGAGACCGCCGTCGACCCACTGCTGCACAACTGTCTGGAGCCCGCGCTCGTCGGCAACGAGCGCAGGACGCCGTTCACTCCGGACAGCGGTCCCTACACGCTCGCCGACAAGCTGGCCGCCCTGGGCATCGATCTGGAACCCGCGCAGGTCGACGTCGTACTGCGGGCGGCCCGTGAGGTGATGGCCCGCGAGGGGCGGCTGCTCACCGACGCCGATCTGGCGGCGCTGGCGCAGAAGGCGACCGAACGGGCCTGAGTGCCCGGCCCTCCCGAGCCACTGCACACGTTACGGAGCCCCGATGCCCCCGACGTCCACCGGCCGCCTCCCCCTGTTCCACCCGGAGCGGCTCGATCCCGACCAGCGTGCCCTGTACGCGGACATCACCGGCGGACCGCGCTCCGCCGGACCCCAGCCGTTCGCCCTCACCGACGCGGACGGACACCTCAACGGCCCTTTCAACGCGATGCTGTTGAGCCCCCGGACGGGCAGCGCGCTCCAGGGGCTCGGAGCGGCGATCCGCTACCGCACCACACTGTCGCCCCGGGTGCGCGAGACAGCTGTCCTCGTCGTCGCCGCCGTCTGGGACAGCGCCTTCGAGCGGTACGCCCACGAACCGGCCGGCAGCGCCGCCGGACTGACCGACGCCGAGATCCGCGCCCTGCGCGACGGCGCCGACCCGGGTCTGACCGATCCGTTCGAGCACGCGGCCTGGGCGACGGCCCGCACGCTCGCGACCCCACCGCGGCACCTCGACGACACCTGGTACGAGGCCGCCCGGGACGCGCTCGGCGAGACCGCGCTCTTCGAACTGTCCACACTCGTCGGCTACTACGCGACGCTCGCCCTCCAACTCCGCCTGTTCGACGTCCCCGCGCCGGACCTGCCACGGAACGAACCACCGTCCATGGACAAGGAGTCCGTCCCGTGAACAAGATCTGCGCGACCGCGGCCGGCGCGGTACACGACATCGGCGACGGCGCCTCGCCGGCCGTCGGCGGGTTCGGCCTCAGCGGAGTGCCGAACGTCGTGATCGCCGCGCTGTACGACCGGGCGTGAGCGGACTGTCGGTCGTCTCCAACAACTGCGGCGTCGACAGCGCCGGCCTCGGCGCCATGCAGGTCTCCGCCACCGGCGACCTCGCCGGCCTCGACATCACACCGGAAGGCCTCGCCCTCGTGGAATGCGGGCCGGGCGGGCCCCCAGGACATCGCCAAGCACACCGGGACAACGGCTGTGCCTGCGGCTGCGGCTGACGGCGGGCCGGACCCGACTCCTGGGCCTGCTCACGGAGCCGGCCGTCCCCGAACGGGCGCCGCACGTGCTGGGCGTCGACGGCTTCGCGCTCCAGGAGGAGAAGCGGTACGGCACCCCGCTGGTCGACGTCGAATCCGGCCGCGCTGTCGATGTCCTGCCCGACCGCGAGTGCGACACCTTCGCCGCCTGGCTCACCGCGCACCACGGCGCCGAGATCATCTGCCGGGACCGTGTCACTGCCTACAGCAAGACGATCGAAGCGATTTCAAAGAGTCTCATCACCGTCGGCTACGCCTCTCCGTTCTCCCGCCGCGCCTTGGACGGATGACCGGATCCGCAGTTGATGCCGGATCCGACTCGGGTGCCTGCCTACGTTGCAAGCGGGGCTCTCTGCCATTTCGGGCGCCCGAAACCCGCTGTCTGTTTGTGTCCCGTCCCGTTCCCCGCTCCCGCCGGGCACCTCGGTGACAGGGGACAGGCAAGATGGTGAACGCGACGGCTTGGTGAATCCCAGGAGGTGTTGCCGTCGGCAGCGGTTCGGGCGCGGCCGTCCCAGTTTTCGTTGTCGGCGGGCGGCATCGCGTACGACGCGGCAGGTGCGGTGTTACGCGATCTCGTCGATGAGTGCGCGGACCCGCCGTTCGATCTCGTCGCGGATCAGCCGGACTGCTTCGAAGTCCTGTCCGGCGGGGTCGTCGAGCTTCCAGTCGAGGTAGCGCTTGCCGGGGAAGACAGGGCAGGTGTCGCCGCAACCCATGGTGATGACAACGTCGGAAGCACGTACGGCCTCGGAGGCCAGGGCCTTCGGGACTTGGGTGGAGATGTCGATGCCGGCCTCGGCCATCGCGGCGACGGCGGCCGGGTTCACTCTGTCGGCGGGGACAGAGCCGGCAGAGCGGACCTCGATCCGGTCTCCGGCGAGGTAGGTGAGCCAGGCGGCGGCCATTTGGGAGCGTCCGGCGTTGTGCACGCAAACGAACAGCACTGACGGCTTGGCGGCGGGGGCGTCAGACACGGGCGGGTCCTTCCGGAGCGACGGCCCGCTCGGCTGCCGGGGCGGGCCCGTCGGGGAAGAAACGGCGGGAGGCGAGTGCCACGTACACGAGGCCGATCAGGACGGGGACCTCGATGAGCGGGCCGACCACCCCGGCGAGGGCCTGGCCGCTGGTGGCACCGAAGGTGGCGATGGCCACCGCGATGGCCAGCTCGAAGTTGTTGCCCGCGGCAGTGAACGCCAGCGTTGTTGCCTTCGGGTAGTCGAGGCCGACTGCGCGGCCGAGGGCCATGGAGCCGGCCCACATGAGCGCGAAGTACACCAGCAGCGGCAGTGCGATCCGGACCACGTCCAGCGGCTTCGAGGTGATGGCGTCGCCCTGGAGCGCGAACAGCACCACGATGGTGAACAACAGTCCGTACAGGGCGAACGGTCCTATGCGTGGGATCAGCTTCGTCTCGTACCAGGTGCGGCCCTTGGCCTTCTCGCCGAGGCGGCGGGTCAGGAATCCGGCCAGCAGGGGGATGCCGAGGAAGATCAGCACGGAGCGGGTGATCTCCCACACCGAGACGTCCAACGCGGTCTGCTCCAGACCGAGCCAGCCGGGCAGCACGGTCAGGTAGAACCAGCCGAGCAGGCTGAACGCGAGGACCTGGAAGGCGGAGTTGAGGGCGACCAGAACGGCGGCGGCCTCGCGGTCGCCGCAGGCGAGGTCGTTCCAGATGATCACCATGGCGATGCACCGGGCCAAGCCCACGATGATCAGACCGGTGCGGTACTCGGGCAGGTCGGGCAGGAAGATCCAGGCGAGCGCGAACATGACCGCGGGCCCGAGTACCCAGTTCAGCACCAGCGAGGGCAGCAGGAGCCGCCGGTCACGGGTGACGGTCTCCAGCCGGTCGTAGCGGACTTTCGCCAGCACTGGGTACATCATCACCAGCAGGCCCAGCGCGATGGGCAGCGAGACACCGGTAACGGTGACCTTCACCAGCGCGTCACCGAGACCGGGCGCCAACCGGCCGAGCCCCAGGCCCACTGCCATGGCGGCCAGGATCCACACCGCCAGGTAGCGGTCGAGGAAGGAGAGGCGGCCCGCGACCGCACCGGCAGCGGGGGAAGACGCCGTGCTCACGAGGCGGCCCCGGTCGGCTCGGCGGGGCGGGTGAGGACCTGCGCGAGTCGGTCGGTGGTCTCCGGGACGAGCCGGTAGTACACCCAGGTGCCGCGTCGCTCGGAGCCGATCAGCCCGGCCTGCTTGAGCAGCTTCAGGTGGTGGGAGATCGTCGGCTGCGACAGGTCGAAGGCGGGGGTCAGATCACACACGCAGATCTCCCCTCCGGCCCGCGAGGCGATCATCGACAGCAGCCGCAGCCGGACCGGGTCCCCGAGCGCCTTGAACACCCTGGCCAGGTCCATGGCCTGGTCCTGGTCCATGGGTTCGGTCAGCAGGGTGGGACAGCAGTCGGTCTCATCCTGGCCGAGCAGGACCAGCTCTTGTTTCGACATGCTTCTATATTGACGCTTTTCAATTCAGGGCGCAAGCTTGCATCGAGGAACGTCAATGCAACCGGATCTGTCGAGGAGCACGTCATGAGCGAGCAGTCCACCGAACTGCGCGAGACCGTCCGCCGGCGGTACGCGGCAGCCGCCGTCCAGGTCGCCGAGGGCGGCACCGCGTGTTGCGGGCCGCAGGCGATCGAGGTTGACGACAACTTCGGCTCCGCCCTGTACGCCGCCGACGAGCGCGATCAGCTGCCCACCGCGGCAGTCGCCGCCTCGCTCGGCTGCGGCAACCCCACCGCCGTCGCCGATCTCCACGAAGGCGAGCACGTGCTCGACCTCGGATCCGGTGGCGGCATCGACGTCCTGCTCTCCGCCCGCCGGGTCGGCCCCAGCGGCAAGGCGTACGGCCTGGACATGACCGAGGAGATGCTCGTCCTCGCGCTGGCCAACCAGAAGGAGGCTGGGGCCACCAACGTCGAGTTCCTCAAGGGCCCTATCGAGGCCATCCCATTGCCCGCGAACACGATCGACGTCGTGATCTCCAACTGTGTGGTCAACCTGTCCACCGACAAGGCGGCCGTCTTCGCCGAGACCTTCCGCGTGCTCAAGCCCGAAGGCCGGATCGGCATCTCCGACGTCGTCGCCGATGACGCCCTCACCCCGGCCCAGCGGGCCGAGCGCGGCGACTACGTTGGGTGTATCGCCGGGGCTCTCTCCTTCGCCGAATACCGCCAGGGCCTGGAAGCCGCCGGATTCACAGGTGTCGAGATCACCCCGACCCATGCGGTCGCCGACGGCATGCACTCCGCCATCGTCCGCGCCGCCAAGCCCATCACCAGCGGCGATGCGAGCCACGAGGCTGCGGGAAGTGAGGCCGGCGACTCGTGTTGCGGCGTTACCGCCTGCTGCACGCCCACCGAGCAGTCCAGCGACCCGGCCCTCACGGTCGCCGAAGCCAAGAGCGCCTCGGGTTGCGGCTGCCGGTCCTGACCAGCCCGGGCACACGAGGCGGACGTCGTAAGGGTCATGGCGTACTTCCCAGCGGCCCTTGTGATCGGCCGGACCGGACTTCTCCCGCCGCAGCCCGTCGAACGCGTCGCCGTCGTAGATCCGGTGCTTGATCTTGATTCCGTAGGAGCTGACCACCTGCCAGCGGGTCGGCAACAGCTTCAGGTAATCCTCCGCCGACAACGCCAGCGGCAGGTAGCCGGCCGTCTCGTTGCGCGGGTGTCCGTGGCCCCGCAGCCGGCGCACGTTCGCCAGCAGCACCGAGTCAATCGGCTCCCGCCCGGCGAAACTGCCAGCCCGCCAGGTCGCAGACCCGCTGGGTCACCGCGAACGCCTGGGCGTCGTCCGGCTCGATCCGGTCGTCCGGACGGACGTCGACCACCACCCCGGCGCCATCGGCAAGACGGGCGAAGAAGTCGGGGACGTGCCCCAGTCGCCCCCCGGCGCGTGGGCCAGAACAGCCGGAACGGCTGCGACACCAGCCCCGTCACCCGCGGATTGAAGTCCATCAGCATCGCGTGATCACGCCCCAGCCGGGACTCACAGTACGTACGCACCTTCCGAACCGGCCCGAGCGACCCGACCCTCTGGCTCCACACAGCCGCCAGAGCCTCACGACGGCGTACGCAGTCCGCAACAACGAACTCGACCTGAAAACCCCGTGCCCGACGTCAGCGATCGCCTCGACAGCCACCCGGCCCCTCACCAGAGCGAACGACACAAGCCCTGATCACGAGAGGGCCACACATCCACCCCTCCGGCCCACAAGTTGACGAGGGACGGGACCGTTTGCTCATCGCCTCCGACGGTCGTAGCGTGGAGTCTGAAATAAAATGAACGCTCATTTTTTGAGCACACGCAGCTCAGGGAGAGCACCATGCGACTGCCGCTACTGCGCCCGGCGGAGCTGACCGCCGAGCAGCGCCCCCTCTACGAGTCCTTCGAGCAGATGACCCAGGCCGAGGAATATCAGGGCTTCGAGGTCAGGAACTCCGACGGCGCGTTCGTCGGGCCGTGGAGCGTGATGCTGCACTTCCCGGATCTGGCGGTGCCGCTGGGCCGGTTCATCGCCATGGCCCAGAAGCTGGACGGCGTCAGCGAGCGAGCGCGCCAAGTGGTGATCCTGACAATCGGCGGCCGGTTCGACGCCGCCTACGAGCTGTACGCGCACACGCCGCTGGCGTTGCGTGCCGGATTGCGGCCGGACCAGATCGCGGCGCTCAGCGCGGGTACACGGCCGACGGATCTGGGTGAGGACGAGCTGCTCGCCGCGGATGTCGCGACCGCGTTGACGCACGGTGGCGCCGTGCCCGGACCGCTGTACGACGCGGCGGTCCAGGGGCTTGGGCAGCGGGGCTTCGACACGGTGGTGTTCATCGCCGTCCACTACCTGACGCTGGCCACCCTGCTCAACGCATACGACGTGCCCGCCGAGATGCCCACGACACAGACCGTCCAGGAGTGACCATGCACAGTGCCAACGACCTCAAGGCCATGCTCGATGACCCGAACGACTTCGGCACGTTCGGCCGGTTCGTGGAAACGCCGGTCGACGAGATGCCGACGGAGATGCGGGAGGCGTTCGCCTTCACCCTGAAGCTACGCGGCCTGGTCCCGGGCCCGCACAAGATCTGGGCGGCGAACCCGACCCTCCTGAAGACGATCGCGCCGATCGGCGCGTACTTCCAGACGGATTCGACGTTGTCGAAGGCGGAGATCGAGATCGCGACCTGCGTCATCTGCGGGCGCTGGGGTGCCGCGTACGCGTGCCACGAGCACGAGAAGATCGGGGAGATCCTCGGCGGGCTCGACCCCGCGAAGGTCGAGGCCCTGATCACCGGAGCACCCACCGCGTTCGACGACGAGCGGCAGCAGACCGTCTACGAACTCGCCTCGACCCTGGCCGGCGTGCGCGTCGTACCGCAGGGGTTGTCGCACCGCGCACGGCAGGTGCTCGGCGACTCCGGCGTCGCCGACGTCACGGTCCTGATGGGCTGGTTCACCGCCGTCTCCCTCACGCTGATCGCCTACGACGTGCCGGCGAACGCCACCGGACTCGACCAGTAAGGGCCCCGACAAACACGCAGCGGAAAGGGATCCTCATGACCATCGCCCCGCTTCCCCAGGTCGCCGTTACCCCGGTCGCGCACTTCCCCGAGAAGTACTTCCTGGAGAACCTCACCGTCCGCGCCGACGGCTCGGTGCTGATCACCGCCGTGCTGCAGAAGGAGCTGTGGTACGTGCCGGGCCCGGCACGCACGCTCGCCGATCCGGTGCTCGTGCACACCTTCGACCACCCCGTCACGGGCATCGTCGAAATCGAACCCGACGTGTTCGTCCTGAGCCTGACCGAGGCCTACACCACCCACGAGTCCCACCTGGTCCGCCTCGATCTCAACGGCTGGTCCCCGGGTTCGCCGGTCGACCCGGCGGTGATCCTCACCTTCGACGAGCGGGCGCGGGGGTTGAACGGCAGCTGCCGGCTCGGCCCCGGTGTGATGGCCGTAGCCGACTGCTTCGCCGGACTGATCTGGCGCGTCGACCTGACACCCGGCGCGCACAGCGCGACCGCGCGGGTCTGGGCCGAGCACGACACGATGGCCGATGACCCGGACAGCGAGATTCCGTGGCCGCCACAGCCGGGGATCAACGGCGTGCGCTACGGCGCGGAGACGGGATACCTCTACTACACCTCGACCGCACAGAAGGTGTTCATGCGCGTCCCGGTCGACCCCGTCACGCTCGACGCGGCAGGCATTCCCGAGTTCGTCGCGGCGATCACCGACGGCGACGACTTCGCGATCGACGAGGCGGCCGGTTTCGCGTACGTCGCCCGGCACCGCGCGAACACCCTCGACCGCGTCCCGCTCACCCCGCGGCACGGCAGCGAGGTGCGCCACCTCGCCGGAGAGCCGTTCGACCCGGTGCTCGTCGGGCCGTCCAGCGCCTACTGGGGATGTGAGCCCGGGGACAAGGGACGCGTTCTGTACGTGACGACCGACGGCGGCACCACCGCCCCGCCCGCCGGTGTCGTACGCAACGCCGCCCTGCTCCGCGTAGAACTCGATCCCGGCGCCCCCACCGGGACATGAGCAGCTTCTTCTTACGAAGCGGAGGCCCCGCCGCACGTCGACCAAAACCGACCAATCGTTCTTTTTATGTTAGGGTCAAGGTCATGCCCAAGGTCACCGAGGAGTATCGCGACGCGCGCCGGAGGCATGTTCTCGACGCCGCCCGCCGCTGCTTCTTGCGTGACGGCTTCCACGCCACGTCCATGGCGGATGTATGCCGTGAGGCCGAAGTGTCCTCCGGCGTGGTCTACCTGTACTTCTCGAGCAAGAACGAGATCATCGCTGCGATCGCCGCTCAGAACCTCAGCCGCATCAGCCAGGCGGCCGCGGACTTGGCGCAACGCCACGGGAGCCGGGGTGCGGGCGCAGTGCTCGCCGAGTTGCTCGGCTATGTCCGCACCGAACACGAGCGCAACGGCCTGGCCTCGGTCGCCTTGCTCACCTGGTCGGAGAGCCTGCGCAACGATGTGCTGGCGGAGAGCCTGAGGGATGCGTTCACGGAGGTTCGTCGCTCGTTGACGACGCTGCTGCGCGAACAAGAGCGTTCGGGACGGCTCGGCCCGCTGAGCACCGAGGCAACCGCGTCGATCATGATCTCGGTCCTCGTCGGCTACGTCACGCAGTTGGCGACACAGCCGCCGGACGCCACCGCGCCCGTACCCGACGCCGCGACCGCGCTCTGGGGACCGGACCCCGCCGACACGACCGACAGCGGTTTGCACGACGCTGCGCCGCTGGGATCGAACGCAGACGTGGTCGTCTACCGTGCCCCGCTCTGGGCAGGCCACGTGCGTGACCACGACTCCGGGGACCACGGCAGGCCGGAACCGGCACCCAGCTGACGTCCGTCGGCCCCTGACATCGAACTCCCGCGACGAGCCTTCCGACGTCCCCCGGCACGGGCACCCCAAAGGCGTACAGGAGCCCTACACCACGTACCTGACCGAATGGCTCGCCGACGGCACGACCAGCCCGACCGAACTCTTCCGGGAGATCCGCCAGTGCGCCGACATGAGGCCGACTCAGGACCGGCACCGTCGAACCCGCCCGCACCGCCGTCCCCAGCCCGCGCAAGATCACCACATGGATCATGCTGCCTCGCGGCGCCCTGAAGCGCCGCGAGGAAGAACAGCCGCTTGGAGTACGGCCGACAGGTCCCGACATCGCCCGAGCCTGTGACCTCGCCCGCACCTTCCACGACCTGCTCCAACACCGGCGCGGCCACCAGCTGCTGGAGTAGGTACGCCAGGCCGGACACGGCGCGCCGGGCCCCAAGACCATCAAGCGGGCCGTGTACGCCCGAGCCTCGTTCCGCCTGCTGCGTACCCATATCCCGCTTCGATCTTGACCTCGAATTCTCGCAATCGCTGCCAGAATCGGCGAGATCCCCACAAAGCGACGCTTGAAGCTTCGCAATGGAGCCCCGTCGAGCTCGTTTGAACTCTCAAGCGTGAAGCAGGCGCAGTTGTCGAAACGTCCTGACAAACCGATTGACATCCCCTGGAGCCGGTCTCATAGTTACGAGCTACTAGAGCGCGCTAATGACGCGCTCTAGTAACGCACCCCGAGCAGTCGCACCCATGACCGCTTCCACGCCGCACCACCCCACCCACGCGAGGCACCCGGTGACCACCAGCCCGCCTCGCCTGGGACGAGCACGCCTCCACCACCGTCGCCAGGGGGCTCCCCGCCACCCGTCGATGCCCGGCCGCAGCCCGCCGGCCGCATCGGCCCGCAATCCGCTCCCCCTGAGACGAACTCCGACGAGCACGAACCCCAACAAGCACAGTGAGGTGCAAGGGACATGCACAGAAACCACCGAGCCGCCGTCCTGACGGCCGCAGTCCTCACCGGCGCCCTGTTCGCCACGGGCTGCTCCAGCAGCTCCGGCGGCAAGAAGTCCACGGATGACGGGGGCGCCGCCTCCGCGGGCAAGGCCACCACCCCTCGTATGACCGTGGCCATGGTCACCCACGCCGCCCCCGGCGACACGTTCTGGGATCTGGTCCGTAAGGGCGCCCAGGCCGCTGCCACCAAGGACAACGTCAAGCTCGTCTACTCCAGCGACCCCAGCGCCGGCAACCAGGCCAACCTCGTGCAGAACGCGATCGACCAGAAGGTCGACGGCATCGCACTCACCGCCGCCAAGCCGGACGCCATGAAGGACGTGGTGGCCAAGGCGAAGTCGGCCGGCATCCCCGTGGTCGGCTTCAACTCCGGTGTGAGCGACTGGAAGAAGCTCGGCATGCTGGAGTACTTCGGACAGGACGAGAACATCGCCGGCCAGGCATTCGGCCAGCGCCTGAACCAACTCGGCGCCAAACACGCCCTCTGCGTCGTCCAGGAACAGGGCCAGGTCGCCCTGGAGGCCCGGTGCGCCGGCCTGAAGAAGGGCTTCAGCGGCAAGACCGACATCCTCTACGTCAACGGCACCGACATGCCGTCCGTGAAGTCGACGATCACCGCGAAGCTCAGCCAGGACTCCTCCATCGACCAGGTGGTCACCCTGGGCGCCCCGATCGCGCTGACGGCGATCCAGTCGTTGTCCGACTCGGGCAGCAAGGCCAAGGTCGCGACCTTCGACCTCAACCAGCAACTGGTGAAGGCCGTCCAGGACGGGTCCGTGGAGTTCGCGGTCGACCAACAGCCTTACCTGCAGGGCTACTTGGCGGTCGACTCCTTGTGGCTCTACAAGACCAACGGCAACTTCAGCGGCGGCGGCACTGCCCCGGTGCTGACCGGCCCGGCCTTCATCACCAAGGACAACGTGGACGCCGTAGCCAAGTTCGCCGCGAAGGGGACGCGGTAACCGCTCCGCCCCGCTCGCCCCGGAACCGTACGTCCGCCTCTCAGGCCGGCGGTTCCGGGACCGGCCCACTGCTCCCCCGGACCACCAGCTTCGGGTCCAACACCGCTTCCCGCGGCTCCAGTTCGGGCTTCTCCAGCCGCTCCACCGCGAAGCGCACCGCGTACTCCGCCATGAGCCCCGCGTCCTGACGGACGGTGGTCAAACCGATCGGCATCAGATGCGAGAGATGGCTGTCGTCATAGCCGACGACGGACACATCGCGCGGCACCTCGACACCGGCCCTGGTCAGGGTCATCAACAGGCCCATCGCACAACGGTCGTTGCCGGCGAGGACCGCGGTCGGCAGGGGCTGCCCCTGGTCGCGTTCCGCCAGGAGCAGCCGACCGGTCTCGATGCCCGACTGCTCCGTGTGATCACCGGAGACGACGCGAGCCTCGGACTCGAGCCCGTGGCGCCGCATCGCCGCCCGGTAGGCGCGGCGCCGCTCGGCCGAGCCGGGGCCGCCGCCGCCGTCGATGTGCACAATCCGGCGGTGCCCCAACTCGGCGAGGTGGTCCATGGCCTGCCGTACACCCTTGCCCTCGGCGGAGTGCACGAAGTCGACGTGGGCGAGCGGAACCCGCCGACTGACGGAGACGGCGACCGTACGGCGCCCCAGTTCGTCGAGAAGGGAAGGCTCCGCGAACGAGCCGAGCAGGATCACCGCCTCGCAGCGGTGACTGAGCAGCGCCTCCACGGCCTTCTCCTCGCTGCGGCCCTGCGTGGCGCCCGACAGCAGCACCTCGTAGCCGAGGCGCTCGACCTCGGCGTAGATGCCCTCGATGAGGTCGGTGTGGAAGGTCTGGTGCACGGTGAACATCACGCCGAGCGTGCGGCTGCGGCCGCGGGCCAGCAGCCGGGCCGCGCTGTCGGGGCGATAGCCGATCTCGTCGGCCACCCTCAGCACCCGCTGCCGGGTCTCGTCACTGGCGCCCGGCTGGTTGCGGAAGATGATCGAGACCAGCGCCCTGGAGACACCGGCCTTCTCGGCGACATCCGCCATCGTGGGCCGCTGCTTGCCCGATGCATCCACCTGTGAAACCACCCTTCGACGCGGCCCACCTTAGCCAGTGGACTCGAAATCTCCCGGCAACAGGCTATTGACATGACATTTGGACCAGGGTCATCGTACTCGTACTAGAGCGCGCTAGTAGAGCGCGACAGCAAACACAACGAATCTCCCGATCTCGGGGTGAAGGGACATGTCATGGCAACGGCGCCAGGCCCGCTCCGCACCATCGCCGGCAACCTCTGCCTGGGCTCCGCCCCCGACTCCTGGGGCATCTGGTTCCCCGAGGACGAGCAGCAGGTGCCGTACATCCGCTTCCTCGACGAGCTGGCCACGGCCGGTTACGAATGG
>NZ_JBHXME010000055.1:0-59497 GCF_042721125.1 Streptomyces sp. NPDC058469 | reverse complement strand
GGCGATGTGGCTGAGGACCACGGTCGGCGAGGAGGAGATGAACGGCCGCTCGTGCGGGCCGCCGCCGCGTGGTGCGTGTGTGGAGCCGGTGATCAGTACCAGCCGTTGGACTGCCAGAAGCTCCAGGCGGCGGTGGGGCTGCCGTAGCGGGAGTTCATGTAGTCCAGGCCCCACTTGATCTGCGTGGCGGCGTTGGTCTTCCAGTCGGAGCCGGCCGAGGCCATCTTCGAGCCCGGGAGGGCCTGGACCAGGCCGTAGGCGCCGGAGGAGGAGTTCGTGGCGGTGACGTTCCAGCCGCTCTCGTGCTCGACGATCTTGCTGAACGCGTTGTACTGCGCGGCGCTCGGGATCATCTTGTGCGCGACCGACTGAGCGGAGGAGGCGGAGGTCGTCGCGGCCTGGGCGGGAGCCGAGGTCAGCACGAGACCGGTGGTGGCGGCGGCCAGAGCGGCGGCGGTCAGGGCCTTCTTCGGGGAGGCGATGCGAGCGACGATGCGGGAGACGGACACGGAGAACCTGTTTCTTCGGGGACAGAGGTGTCGTACGCCTGCCGGTGTCACGCGGTGCGCGGCGGTGGCAATGCGTCGGCGCCGAGGCCCGTGAGGACTCGTCGGCGCCGTGCGACTGCTCCAGAGAAGCACTCTCGATCCGTGTCCGCAAAGACCCCTTTTACTAGTTGTGGTCGCATGTGGGTGAAAGATGAACTGTGTGACGTGGCTCTCAAACCCCAGGTCGGAGGGTGTTTGGGATGCGTACATGTCATGCCTAAACACTACTAGTCCAAGTAGTTGGTGATGTGGGTCATGTGGGGTGCTTCACCGTCCGCGTGACGGCCGGTGCGCGGTGCCTCACGCAGGGGTTGGATTCTGGCCATGCCAGACACGGGGAAGCTGATCGGCTCCGGCCGTACCGCGGACGTGTACGAGATCGACGAGGCGTGGGTGCTGCGCCGCAACCGGGAGGACTGGGGCGACGCGGCGGCCGAGGGCGCGGTGATGGAACATGTGCGGGCGTACGGCTACCCCGTGCCCCGGGTGCGACCAGGCGGCGCGCCCACTCCACACACCTCGCGCACCTCGCGCACCGATCTCGTGATGGAGCGGCTGACCGGGCCCACCATGCTGGAGGCGTTCGTCGCGGGCGCGATCGACGCGCGGGAGGCAGGGGGCGTACTCGCCTCGCTGCTACGGCAGTTGCACGCCGTCCCCGGCCGGCATCCCGGTACCCGGGTGCTGCACCTCGACCTCCACCCGGAGAACGTGCTGCTCACCCCGGACGGGCCCCGCGTCATCGACTGGGGCACGGCGGAGGACGGTGACCCCGGGCTGGACTGGGGGCTCTCCGCGGTCATCCTCGCCCAGGTCGCCGTGGACGACGCTCAGCCGGTCGCCGATCCGGCCCGCGCGATGCTCGTCTCGCTGCTCGCCGATCCTTCCGGACTGACGGGGGAGGGGCTGGCGGAAGCGCGACGGAGGCGGGCCGCGAATCCGACGATGACCGCACGGGAGGTCGAACTCCTCGGTGTCGCGGAGGAGTTGGTCCGGTCAGTTGCGCTTCTGCCGTAGCTGACCGCTCTTGACATCCGCCGGTGTCTGGATGGCGGAGGCCAGGAGGGCGAGTTTGTCGGCGGTGTCGGTGCCCGGGTCCGGGTGGTAGATGACCAGGGTCTGGCCCGGGGCGCCGTCGATGCTCAGGCGTTCTCGGTTCAGCTGCAGGCCGCCGACCTGGGGGTGGGCGATGTGCTTGGGGGCGGCTTCGCAGGCCTGGACGTCGTGGCGGGCCCAGAGGCGGCTGAACAGGGGGCTGGCCAGGGAGAGTTCGCCGACCAGCTCGATGAACCGGGGGTCGTCGGTGTCGGTGCCGACGGACTCGCGGAAGCCGGCGACCATGCCTCCGGCCGCGCTCTCCCAGTACGGGTACAGCGCCTGCTCGGCGGGGTCGAGGAACAGGGACCGCAGGCGATTGGCTCCTGGCGCGAAGCGGGGGGAGAGCGCGGTCGCCAGGGCGTTGGCGGCCAGGACGTCGAAGTAGCGGCCCTCCACCAGTGCGGGGAGGGGGAGCGTCGCGACCAGCGTGGTGATGCTTGGGGGGACGGTCTCCTTGCGGGGGCGGGGCCCGGCGCGGTGCCGGCGGGGTCTGTCGGCGCCGAGGCGCAGGAGGTGGGCCGTCGCGTCGTCGTCCAGCCGCAGCACGCGGGCGATGGACTCCAGGACCTGTACGGAGGGGTTGCGGTCGCGGCCCTGTTCCAGGCGCAGGTAGTAGTCGGCGCTGATGCCGGCGAGCATCGCGACCTCCTCGCGGCGCAGGCCCGGCACGCGCCGCACCCCGAAGGCGGGGATGCCCGCCTGTTCGGGGGTGACGAGTTCGCGGCGGGCGCGGACGTACTCGCCCAGCGGGTTCGGTTCGTCGGCCATCTCCTCACTGTAAAGCGGCAGGCCGGGCGCGTGCCTGGCCCTGTCACCCCCAGGGTCGGCGGGGCCCTGGCTGGGGCGTCGGCGGGGCGGCAGCGTCACCGGGGGCCGGTCGACGGCCGGTCGGCCGGGTGCTGATCGGCGACGCCGGTCACCACTGCTCGGCAACCCGGGCCACCACGACGAGGAGCGACATCATGTCCACATATCTGCTGGTACACGGCGCCTGGCACAGCGGGCGGGCCTGGGACCGGGTGGTCCCGTTGCTGACGGCGGCCGGGCACCGGGTGTTCGCGCCGTCCCTCACCGGGTACGGCGACAAGGCGCGTCTGCTCGGCCCCGAGGTGGGCCTCGACACCCACGTCGACGACGTCGTCGCTCTGATCACCGAGGAGGACCTCACCGACGTGATCCTCGTCGGGCACAGCTACGCCGGCCTGGTCGTCTCGGGCGCGGCCAACAGGCTCCCGGACCGGATCGCCCAACTCGTCTACCTGGACGCGATGGTCCCGGTGGACGGCGAGCGTGCGACCGACGTCCTGCCCGTGACCCAGGTCCTGATCGACCTGGCGGCGCGGTCCGACACCCCCTGGCGGATTCCACCGCTGCCCGAACTCCCGCCGCCCGGCGGCCTGTTCGGGGTCACCGACCCGGCGGACGTGGCCTGGCTGCGCACGATGGTCTCGGACCAGCCGGTGCTCTGCCTCCAGCAGCCCGTCCGGCTGGACAACCCCGCCGCGAACGCGATCCCCCGCACCCACATCCACTGCGTCGGCAGCGAACCGGAAGGCTTCGAGCGGCGCCCCGTCCCCGCGATCCAGCCCAACGGCACCCCGGCACAGGTGTGGGAACTGGAGACCGGCCACGACTGCATGATCACCAAGCCGGCCGAACTCGCCGAGCTGCTCGTCAAGTTGGGCTGAACCCGTCCGGCCTCAGACCCGCACCGGCGCGGTCACTCCCGTCGGCTGGCACAGGACGAGTGCCAGGTCGTCGGTGGGCGGCCCGCCGGTGTGGGCGAGCAATCGGTCGTAGAGGGCGTGCAGCGCCCCGTCCGGCGTCGGTTCGCTCAGCGCCGTCGCGGACTCGGCGAGGAGGGCGAACGGGGTGCCGTCGGGCGCGCGGGACTCGGTGAGGCCGTCCGTGTAGAGGAGGAGGCGGTCGCCGGGCTGGAGCCGGACCCGGTACTGGTGCGGGTCCGGGTGCAGGCCCAACGGCAGGGCGGGGACCCGGGGTTCGAGGAGTTCCAGGCGCTGGCCGGAGCGCAGGGGCGCCGGGTGACCGCAGTTGACCAGCCGCACCTCACCCGGGCCGAACTCCACCAGCACCGCCGTGACGAAGTCCTCGGGGGCGAGGTGAGGGGAGAGGCGGGCGTCCAGCGCCCTCGCGAGACTCATCAAGTCCGGGGCGGTGTACGCGAGTTCGCGGAACGCGGTGATCGTGTCGGATGCCGTACGCAGCGCGTCCAGGCCGTGCCCGCGTGCGTCGCCGACCAGCACGCGCAGGCCGTACGGCGTCACCGCGAGGTCGTACAGGTCGCCGCCGACCGACGACTCACGGCTCGCGCAGTGGTAGCGGGTGCTGACATGCGTGCCGGAGAGGGTGCGGAACACCGGCCGCAGGATCGCCTCCTGGGTGATCCGGGCCACCTCCCGTGCCTCCGCGAGCCGTTCGCGCAGCCGGCCGCGCTGCCACGCCGCGTACACGCTGCACGCGCAGCCCAGCAGCAGGCCGCCCCAGCGGACGGCGAACCCGGCGCTCAGCTGGGTCCCCGCGCCGAGGCCCGCCGCGAGCGCGAGCAGGACCGTCCAGCAGCAGACCAGGAACGTACGGCGGGCGCCCAGGAACGCCGAGGCCATCAGCGGCCCGATCGCCAGCAGCGGCAGGATCGGCTGCACGCGGCCGATCAGCAGCCCCGGAGTGGCCGCGAGCAGACAACCGACGGGGCCGACGAGAATACCCATCGGCCCCGCGAGGAATCCGGTCGGCGCCGTGCGGAATCCTGCCCGTACCGTGCGGAAACCTGTCGGTGTCTTGCGGAGACAAGCCGGTGCCTTGCGGAGATCCGCCTGTGTTGTCCAGAGACCCGCCGGTGTCGAGGGAGAACCCGTCGATGTCGAGCGGAGATCTGCCGGTGCCGAGCGCAGACCCGCCCATCCCGAGCGGAGCCCCGCCCAAGCCCTGCAGAGACCCGTCGGCGCCCTACGCACTCCCGACCGCGTCCTACGGATTCGGCGTCTCCCATCCATCGCGTTCACGCCACGACGATCGCCGAATTTCCGTCTCCTCACCTGCACCAACCGGGAGTTGATCAGCTCTCGATCACGATGCGTCGAAACAGGCCCGCAAGTGGTCATGAAGTACGGCCATTTCGTGGGCATCGCGACTATTCCGGGCAGCCGTGGACCGCGTTCCGGGACACGCGCGTGGAGCCGGTGACGTACGGACACACTGGCCTCGTGCCGGACACGACTCACCCGAACCCCGGGAACCTCGGGAATCTGCCGCCCGAGACCTACAGTTTCGTCGGGCGGCGCGCTGAACTCGCCTGGCTCCAGGGGGCGTTGGACCCGGGCGTCGACCCGTCGGCCCGGCTGGTGAGCGTGGTCGGGGTCGGCGGGGTGGGCAAGACCCGGCTCGCCCTGCGCGCGGCGGCGGAGGTCCGGGACGCCTGTCCCGACGGCGTCTGGCTGACCGAACTCTCCCCCTTGCACACCCCCGGGCTCGTGGACCTCGCGGTCATGGAGACCCTCCGGCTCGCCGACCACTCGACCCGCCCGGTCATCGACGTCATCGCCGAATGGGCCCATGGCAAGCGGCTGTTGATCGTCCTCGACTCCTGCGAGCACCTCCTCGCCGACTGCGCCAAGGTCGCCGCCGCGCTGCTGTCCCGCGTGCCCGGGCTGCGCATCCTCGTCACCAGCCGGGAGCGCCTCGCACTGCCCGGCGAGGCGGTCCTCCACCTCGAACCGCTACCTGTGGACGACCGCACCGGCGACAGCTCCGATCCTGGTGACATCGCGGCTGCGGGTGACGCCGTAGCCCTGTTCGCCGAGCGCGCCGCTGGCGCCGGGCGCCCGTTGAGCGACGACGACGTGGCCGGGCGCGCGACCGCCGCCGCCGTCTGCCGTCGCCTCGACGGCATCCCCCTCGCCCTCGAACTCGCCGCCGCCCGCCTCGCCGACCTCACCCTCGACCAGCTCCACGCCCGGCTCGGCGAACGCCTGCCCTCACCCTCCGATGTGCCTTCACCTCTGGACCTGTTGAGCTCCGCACCCGGTGAACGCCCGCCCCGCCACCAGACGTTGCGCACCGCCATCGGCTGGAGCCACGAACTCTGCGCGCCTCTCGAACGCCTGCTGTGGGCGCGGCTGTCCGTCTTCACCGGCGGTTTCTGCGCGGAGACCGCCCAACAGGTGTGCGCGGGCGGTCCGTTGGCCCCGGAGCGGATCGCCGGGCTCCTCGCCCGGCTCGTCGCGCAGTCCATCGTGCTGCCCGACCCCGTCATCTCGGCCCGCTACCGGATGCTCGACACCGTCCGCGAGTACGGCACCGACTGGCTGTACGCCCTCGGTGAGGAACGCGCCGTGCGGCGACGCCATCGCGAGCACTACGCGCGCCTCGCCCACCGGGGCTGCGCCGAGTGGAACACCGGGCGGCAGGTCGCGTGGTGCGAGCGGGTGCTGAGCGAACACGCCAACTTCCGGGTGGCGGTTGACAGCGCGCTCGCCGAACCGGACCGTACGGCGGCCGTGGAGATGGCGGGCCATGTCGGGTTCCTGTGGCGGCACTGCGGTTACCTCCGTGAGGCCCAGGCCTGCCTCGACCAGGCCCTCGCCGCCGATCCGCCGCCCGGCCACGGCCGCACCCTCGCCCTGTGGTCGCGCGGCGCGGTCGCCATCCTCCAGGGCGACCAGGAGGCGGCGGCCAACTGGGCCGTGCGCTGCGCCGACGCGGCCCGTGAACAGGGCTCCCCGGTCGCCACGGTCGGCGCCGTCTACCTCAGGGGCGGCCAACTCGCCCTCACCGGCCGCCAGGCGGAGGCGATCGCCGTCCTCGCCGCCGCACCCCAACTCCCCGTCCAGGACGACGCGTTCGGCGCCGCCCAACTCCAGGTCCGGCTCGCGCTGTCCCTCGCGCACGTACTGCGCGGCGAGTTCGAGCGGGGGCGTGAGGTCGCCGACGAGGTGCGTACGGCGAGCCGGAAACAGGGCGAGTACTGGTGCGGGGCCTTCGCCGACTACCTCATCGCCCAGGCCGACTTGGCGCACGGCGACATACCGGCCGCGGTGAGCGGCGCCCGCACCTCCATCGCGGGCCACGCCCTGCTGCACAACACCGCCGGCGTCGCCATGTCCCTCGACCTCCTGGCCGCCGCGGTCGTCACCACCGGCGACGCCCAGCGCGCCGCCCGCCTCCTGGGCGTCGGCACCCGTCTCTGGGAACTCACCGGCCGCGCCCAGATGGACTCCCCGGACCTCATCGCCACCCGCCGCACCTGCGAACTCCGCGTCCGCGAACACCTCGGCGACGACGCGTACGAGTCGGGATACCGGGCGGGCCTGGCGATGTCGTACGACGAGGGAATCGCGTACGCGACCAGCCGACCCGGTCGAGCAAGCCGTCAGTGACGCGGGGTCGGGCCGCCGAACGGCAGGAACAGGGTCCGGCTCGCGATCAGCCAACTCCCGTCCACCGCACGGAAGATGTCCTCGTAGTGACCGACCTGGACCGGTGGACCGGCGGTGACCTGGCCGCCGTGGTGGCCGTCGACGCGGTACGTCGTGAAGTACGCCGTCGAGATCGCCGTGTCGGGGGAGGTGAGGGTGACGAGGACGTTCGACATCAGGCGCCGCGAGAGCCGGCCGGCGGGACGGGAACCGAAGTACTTCCGCAACGCCTCCCGCCCCTCGACGAGCCGCTCGCCGTCCGGCCACTCCCAGGTGCCGTCCTCGGTGAACAGCTCGGCGACGGAGGAGGGTTCACCGAGATCGAGACGGCGGACGAAGTCCAGGATCACGCGCTCACAGGCGCGTTCGGCGAGGAGTCGTTGCAAAGGGTCCAGGTCCATGCGGTCGTTGGTATCAGCCGCACCCCTCGCACCACGACCGAATTACACCCGCGACTGACTACGTCCACGACCGAGTGCATCCGCGACCGAAGTACATCCGCGACCGAACTACACCGCCACGTACGTCACCGGCTCGCTCCCCGTCACCGCCTCCGCCTGGCCGAGCTTCACGAGTCGCCGCAGATGCGCCTCGGCCTCGGACACCGCGATGTTCCGTGACTGGTACGGGATTTGGGACCAGGGCCGGTTCCACTCCATCCGCTCCGCGACCTGCCAGGCGGTGAGCGGCTCGGACAGCAGCGTGAGGAGCCCGGTCAGCCGGTCCTCGTGGTGCGCGAGCAACTCCCGTACGCGGCCGGTCGCGTCGGTGAAGGTGTGCTGGTGGGCCGGGAGGACCTCGGCGGGGGCGAGGCGGCCGATCCGCTCCAGGGAGTCGAGGTAGTCGCCGAGCGGGTCGGCGATCGTGGTGTCGTCCGGGTCCTCGTACAGGCCGATGTGCGGGGTGATCTCGGGGAGCAGGTGGTCGCCGGAGAACAGGCGTCCGTGGCCCGGGAGTTGGGCCGGGTGGCTCTCCTCCAGGTGCAGACAGACGTGCCCGGGGGTGTGGCCCGGCGTCCAGATCGCGCGCAGTCGGCGGCCGGCCAGGTCGAGGAGTTCGCCGGGGACGATCTCGCGGTCGGGGAGGGCGGGGGCCAGGCCCGGCACGCTGCGCGGGCGGGCGGCGCGCAGGGGTGCGAGGTGCTCCTCGGGGGCTCCGGCCGCCACGAGCTTCGCGGTCATGTACGCCAGCCAGCGGCCCGGTTGGGTCGAACGGGCCCGCCGTACGATCGCGGTGTCCGCCGCGTGCATCGCGAGCCACGCCCCGGACGCCTCGCGCACCTGGCCGGACAGGCCGTGGTGGTCGGGGTGGTGGTGGGTGATGACCACGCCGTGGATCTCGTCGACCGACGTCCCGCAGGCCAACAGCCCCTGGACCAGGGCGTCCCAGGAGGCCGGGTCGTCCCAGCCCGTGTCGACCAGGACCGGTCCGCGGTCGGTGTCGACGACGTAGACGAGTGTCTTGCCGAGAGGATTGTCCGGGATCGGGACCTCGATGGAGCGGACACCGCCGCTGTGGTCGTGGACCTGACTCATGGACGTCATGGACTCCCCAATCGCCGCCTTCCGGCCACTATACGTGGACTCCATCGACCGGAACTGGTATTCAGTCTTCGTATCTGATGGTTCGTCAGACAGCGGTACCGGGGAGGCGTTCGGCCATGACAGAGCTCGTGGAACACCGACAGCTGTTCATCGGCGGGGAGTTGACCGATCCCCTGGGCAAGGACGTCATCGAGGTGATCTCCCCGCACACCGAGGAGGTCATCGGACGCGTCCCGCACGCGTCGACGCAGGACGTGGACCGCGCGGTCGCGGTGGCCCGCCGGGCCTTCGACGAGGGGCCCTGGCCGCGTATGACCCTCGACGAACGGATCGCGGTCGTCACCCGCGTCAAGGACGCGATTGCCGCACGGTACGAGGAGATAGGCCGTGTCATCTCCTCCGAGAACGGGTCGCCGTACTCCTGGAGCATCCTCGGGCAGGCGCTCGGCGCGATGATGGTGTGGGACGCGGCGATCACCGTCGCGAAGGGCTTCACCTATGAGGAGCGGCGCGACGGAGTCCTCGGGAAGATCATCGTCCGCCGGGAGCCGGTCGGGGTGGTCGCGGCCGTAGTCCCGTGGAACGTCCCGCAGTTCGTGGCCGCCGCCAAGCTCGCGCCGGCGCTGCTCACCGGCTGCACGGTGATCCTGAAACCGTCGCCCGAAACACCCCTGGACGCCTATCTGCTGGGCGAGATCACGAAGGAGGCAGGGCTGCCGGACGGCGTCCTGTCGATCCTCCCGGCCGACCGCGAGGTCAGCGAGTACCTCGTCGGACACCCCGGCGTCGACAAGGTCTCCTTCACCGGCTCGGTCCCGGCCGGCAAGCGCGTGATGGAGGTCGCGGCCCGCCATCTCACGCGCGTGACACTGGAGTTGGGCGGCAAGTCGGCGGCGATCGTCCTGCCCGACGCGGACATCACGACCGCCGTCCCCGGCATCGTCTCGGCCGCCTGGATGAACAACGGCCAGGCGTGCGTCGCCCAGACCCGCATCCTCGTACCGCGCTCGCGCTACGACGAGTTCGCGGACGCGTTCGCGGCGGCGGCGAGCGCTCTCGTGGTCGGCGACCCGCTCGACCCGGCCACCCAGGTAGGCCCGTTGGTCGCCAAACGCCAACAACAGCGCAACCTCGACTACATCCGCATCGGCCAGGAGGAAGGCGCCAAAATCCTTACGGGCGGCGGCCGTCCACCCGGCCTCGACCACGGCTGGTACGTCGAACCGACCCTCTTCGGCGACGTCGACAACTCCATGCGCATAGCCCGCGAGGAGATCTTCGGCCCGGTCATCTGCCTCCTCCCGTACGGCGACGAGACCGAGGCCGTGAAGATCGCGAACGACTCCGACTACGGCCTCAGCGGCAGCGTCTGGACCGGCGACGTCGCCCACGGCATCGACATCGCCCGCCAGGTCCGCACCGGCACCTACTCCGTCAACACCTTCAGCCTCGACATGCTCGGCCCCTTCGGCGGCTACAAGAACAGCGGTGTGGGACGGGAGTTCGGGCCCGAGGGCTACTCCGAGTTCCTCGAACACAAGATGATCCACCTCCCGGCCGGCTGGGAGGGGTGAGCCGGCGATGGGCGACCGCTGGCAGGTAGAGGTCGACCGCTCCATCTGCATCGGCTCGGCCCAGTGCACCCACCAGGCCCCCGACCGCTTCCACCTCGACTCGGCCATGCAGTCCCACCCGGCCGACCCGGAGACCGACGCCAACGAGAAGATCCTCGCGGCGGCGGAGGGGTGCCCGGTGGAGGCCATCATGATCACGTTGTTGGGGAGCGGGGAGCCGGTGTTTCCGCCGGAGGAGTAAGTCGTCCTAGTCCAGCCGCTCGTGGCCCCGGGAGTCGGGGCCACCGGCGGGACCGGTCGCCGCGTCCAGTCGGGTCCTGATGGCGTCCGCCTCCGGCATGCCGTGTTCCGTGTACAGGGTCAGTGCGCGCTCGTAGTGGTGGATGGCGGCGGACGTGGTGTCGGCGCGTGCGAGGTGGGTCTCGGCCAATCCCGCGTGGGCGCGGGCCTGTTGGCCCGGGTTGCCTATGTCCTCCGCGATCGTGAGGGCGTCGGTGTGGTGGGTGAGGGCGTCGGTGGGGTGGCCGGCGGCTCGGGCGGCTTCGCCGAGGCCGTTGAGGGCTCTGGCCTCGCCGTCGCGGTCGCCGTTTCGGGAGTAGAGGGCGAGTGCTTGGCGGTGGCACTCGGCGGCCTCTGTGTGCCGGCTGCGCCTTGAGTGGACGATGCCCAGGCCGTGCAGGGCCCCGGCCTCGCCGTAGCCGTCGCCCACCTCCCGGAGCAGGGTCAGGGCCTGTTCCTGGTGGCGGGCGGCCTCGTCGAGGCGGTCGAGGCGTGTCTCGACCGTGCCGAGGTCCATGAGCGCGTGGGCCTCCAGATAGCGGTTGCCGGTGCGGCGCAGCAGGGTCAGGGACTGCTGGAGGTGGTCGGCTGCCTGGTCGTAGCGGCCCAACTGGCCCTCGATGTGGGCGAGGTTCTTCAGCGCGATCGACTCACCTGATGTGTCACCGATGCTTCGGTACAGCAGCAGTGCCTGGTCGAGGTATTCGACGGCCGGCAGGAAGCGGCCCAGGCGTTCGTCGACGAGGCCGAGGTTGGTCAGGGCGCGGGCCTGGCCGGTGGGGTCGGCGGCCTGGCGGAACAGGGTCAGGGCCTCCTGGAGGTGCCGGCGGGCCGGTTCGTGCCGGGCCAGTTGGTAGTGGGCGGTGCCGATGCCGAGCAGGGCGCGGGCCTCGCTCGCAGGGTCGGCGAGCAGCCGGGCGGCGTCGCGGGCGTGGCCGTGGATCGTGAGGCCGTCGGTGTGGTGGCCGCTGATGAGGTGGCGGTACAGGGTGAGGGAGAGCCGGATGGCGTGGGTGGGCCGGCCGTGGGCGGCGGTGTGCGCGGACATCGCCGTCAGGCAGGTGCGCTCGGTGTTCAGCCAGGCGCGTGCGGCGTCCGCATCCGACAGGTCGGGCACGGGAGTCGAGGTTTCGGGAGCGGCGGGGCGCAAGTGGGCCTCGGCCGGGTGGAGGCGGTTCATGGCGGCGGCCGCGGTGGCGAGATAGTGGTCGAAGAGCCGGTCGAGCGCCGCCTCGCGGGCCTCCGGCGCGTCCTGGGCCGAGGCGAGGCCGGCGGCGTAGGCGCGCAGCAGGTCGTGCATGCCGTACCGGGCGGTGTCCACGCGCTGGACCAGATGGGCGCGGGCGAGGATGCCGAGGGCACGGTGGGCGTCCGCCGTAGTGCTGCCGGTCAGCGCTGCGGCGGCGGGCGCGTCGAGGTCGGGGCCGGGATGCAGGCCGAGCAGCCGGAACATACGCGCCGCTTCCGCGGGCAGCTGCCGCAGCGACCAGGAGAACACCGTGACTACGGCGGCCCGGGGGTCGCCCTCCGCGTCGAGCAGGTACAACCGCCGCTGCTGGTCGGCGAGTTCGGCGACGAAGTCGGTCAGCGGTGTGCCGGGGCGGGCGGCGGCGAGCTCCGCTGCGACCCGCAGCGCCAGCGGCAGCCGCGCGCACTGCGCGGCGAGGGCGTCCACGGCGCCGGGCTCGGCCTCGGCGCGCGGGCCGATCAGCCGGCGCAGCAGGGTGCGGGCCGCGTCGGCGGGCAGCAGATCGAGGTCGAGACGCTGGGCGCCCTCCCGCGCGACCAGCCCGGCCAGGCTGTCGCGGCTGGTCACCAGCACCGCGCAGGAGCCGGTGCCGGGCAGCAGCGGACGGACCTGCTCCACGGTGGCGGCGTTGTCGAGCACGATCAGCAGGCGCCGGTCCGCGACCTCGGTGCGGTAGCGCGCCGCCCGGTCGTCCGGCTCCGGCGGGATGTCCGGTTCGGACACTCCGAGCGCGGTCAGGAACCGGACCAGCACGTCGGGGGCGGTCATCGGCCGCTCGGGGTCGTAGCCGCGCAGGTTCACGTACAACTGGCCGTCCGGGAAGCGGTCCCGGGCCCGGTGCGCCCAGTGCACCGCCAGGGCCGTCTTGCCCACGCCCGCCGTCCCGGACACCGCCGACACCACCAGCGCGGTCGGCCGCGTCGCACTCGCGCCCAAGGCCTTCTCCAGCCGGGCCAGTTCCTCCTCGCGACCGGTGAACCCCGCCGCGTCCAGGGGGAGTTGAGCGGGTACGACCTTGACGCGCCCGGTGCCGGCCCCGGACGGCGGGCGCGGGGCGGCCTTCCCGCCCAGGACGGCCTGGTGCGCCCGCCGCGCCTCCGCCCCCGGTTCGGTGCCGAGTTCGTCGGCCAACCGCTTGCGCAGGGCGGCGTAGCAGGCGAGTGCCTCCGGGGCGCGCCCGGCGGCGTCCAGCGCGCGGATCAACGCCACGGCGAGCGGCTCGACCAGCGGGTGCTCGGCGACGAGGACGGACAGCGCGTCGACCACCACCAGGTGCCCGCCGACCCGGAGTTCGGCGTCCGCCCAGACGAGCACGGCGTCGACGTACTGGTGCAGCCAGCTCTCCCGGGTCCGTGCCGCCCACTCACCGGGCAGCCCGGCCAACGGCGTGCCCTGCCACAGACCCATCGCCTCCCGCAGCGTCGACACCCGTGCCGCGTCGGAGCCTTCGGCCCGACGGGCCCGCGCGACCAGGCTCCGGAAGCGGTGTATGTCGACCAGGTCCGGCGCGACGTCGATCCGGTAGCCCGCCGGGCCGCGCACCAACTCCGGGGCGGTGGGAGGGACTTCGGCGGCGCCCTCCCATGCCGTGGACGGGATGTCCGCGTCCCCGGAGAGCCGCGGCCCCGTCTCCGCGAGGACCCGGCGGATGCGGGCGATGTGGGCGTAGAGCGTGCCGCGCACCTGCGCGGGCGGGTCCTCGCCCCAGACCCGGTCGATCAGCGTCTCGGCCGGCACCCAGCGGCCCGCGTCCACCAGCAGCGCCGCCAGGACCGTACGCCGCTTGGCGGGGCCCAGATCCACCGGACGGCCCGCCACCCATAACTCCACGGGCCCCAGCAGCCGAAATCCCCTCACGCCCGTCTCCACCGTCCCACCCCACGTGCTTCACAGGTTCTCCACCGCGCACCCAACCACCTGCCCACCTGCGGGACAAGGTTTGCGCAAGGTCCCCGGCCACCTCCCCCCGCCACCTTGGGCACGGCAACTCGCCCGCACCACGGACGACTTGACTCCCGTGGGCGGCACCCCGACTGATGGAGGAACAAAGAGAATGAAGCGGATCCTGGCCAAGGCCGGCATCGCCCTGGGAGGCGTGGCGCTGGCCACCACCGGCGCGTTCATCACCGCCGCCCCCGCGAACGCGGCACTGTCGGACTGCCCCTCCGGAGGGCTGTGCGCCTACCTCGGCGTCAACGGCTCGGGCACCCCCGGCGTGGTCTACGGCGACAACACCAACCTGCTGCAGTACACCAAGTTCGACAACGCCGAGTCGCTGTACAACAACGGCAACAGCTGCAACGTCCGGATCTACTCGGGCACGGGCTACACGGGTTCCAGCTACGTCCTCGCCAAGGGCTACTACAACGGCTCCCTGGCGAACACCGTGTACTGGCACAACGTCGCCTCCAACGACTGGTGCGTGTGAGCACAACCACGGCGCGGCGGACACTGCTCACGGTGCTCCTTGTGCTGACCGCGGCCGGCTGCTCCCACGGGGGTGAGCAGCCGGCCCGCGGGCCCGAGGCGCTCGACGTACGTCCCCTGTCGGGCGCCACCGCGTCCACCCACGCCGACGCCGTACGCCTGCACGACCGCGAGGAACGAGCCGTCGCCGCCTGCATGAGCGCCCGCGGCCAGACCTACACGGCACAGCCCCGCACCGCGTCCGCGCGCGGCGAGGAGACCAACCCCTACGGCCTGCTCACCGTCAGGAAGGCGACCCAGGACGGCTACGGCATCGTCGGCGAGTACCTCTACCAGCGGTCCACACCCGTCCCGCCGAACGAACCCCACCAGGCGGCCTGGCAACGGGCGTTGACCGGTACCCCGGCGCACCGGGTGAGCCTGCGCCTGCCCGACGGTGTCGGCCTCGCGTACTCCACCGACGGCTGCGTCGCCCGGGTCCGCGCCGAGCTGTACGGGGCGGACTGGAACACGGTGGAGCCCCTCACCGTAGGACTGGCGAACCGTGTCCTCGACGCCGTGGAGAAGAACTCCAACTACCTTGCCGCCGTACGCCGTTGGTCTTCATGCATGACGAAGGCGGGGCGCCCGGCGACGAACCTCCAGGCCCCCCGGCAGGCGGTGAACTCCCGCCTGCGGAAGGCCGCGTCGGACGATACGGCCCTGCGCGCGCTCGGCAACGACGAGATCCGCACCGCACGCGCCGACGCGGAATGCCAGACGCGGACGGGACTGCCGGAAGCCGTACAGGACGTCCAACGGGCGGTCGAGAAGCGCCTGTTGACGGCGGCCGACAGAAAGACGGTGGCGAGTTACGTGGCGGACCGGCACAGGGCACTGGCCTCCGCCACCGCATGAACGACAGGGCCCGCCGGGTGTGGCGGACTAGCGGGCCTGGAGCACGGCGAACAGCGCTCGGGCACGTGAGCCGTCGGCCTGTGCCCAGGCGCCGGTGACCTGGCCGATCGCGCCCTCGGGGGCCGTGGAGCCGGGAGTCAGCACCCGGTGCAGCCGCAGGGTGGGGCCGTCCGGTACGGCGAACTCGGTGGTCTCGTCGGTGTCCGTCGGGGCGCCGAGGGCGGGGACGCGTGCCGCATCGGTGCAGGAGCGGGCGACTTCCCGGTCCGGGGTGTGGGAGACGCGCTGCGCCTGCGCCTCGGTGCGTCCCTCGATGAGCGCCGCCAACCCGGCGGTCAGCACCGGGTCGTGACAGCCGTCGTAGATCCAGCGCGGACCGAGCACGCCGTGCTCCATGGTGCCGACGAGGGCGTGTTCGGCACCGGGGAGCGGGGCGCCCCGGTAGGTGAGCGGCACGAGGTAGGCCCCCGAGCCGTCGGTGACGACCATGAACTCGATGCCGACCTCGCCCTCGGGGTCGTCGAGCCGGAACCCGCCGGCCCTCGCCAACTCCGGTTCGGCGGGGCCGCGATACCAGGGGCGGGTGGGCAGCCAGGTGGTGAGGAGTTCGAGCTTGGTGGGCTTGACGTGGGTCTGGTGAATGACAGCCATGGGGGAATTATCGGCCCCCGGCCCCGCCCGGCTCAGTGAGATCGATCAACCGGCACACCGTCTCGATGTCGATCTTCACCTGGGCGATGGACGCGCGGCCCGAGAGCCAGGTGATCAGCGCCGAGTGCCAGGTGTGCTCGATGACCCGGACCGCCGAGAGCTGTTCGGGCGTGGGGTGTTCGAGGCCCATCGCGTCCAGGATGATCACCGTGGTCTGCCGGGAGACCTGGTCGACCTCGGGGGAGACGCTGCGGTCCGCGAAGGTCAGCGCGCGGACCATCGCGTCGGCGAGATGCGGCTCGCGCTGGAGCGCGCGGAAGGCCCGCATCAGGGTCTCGGCGACCCGCTCGGCCGCCGTGTCACCGCCCGGTGGCTTCTTCCGCAGCGTGCCGTGCATGTGCTCCAACTGGTCCTGCATCGTGGCCACCAGCAGATGCACCTTGGACGGGAAGTACCGGTACAGCGTGCCGAGCGCGACCTGCGAGGACTCCGCGACCTCCCGCATCTGCACCGCGTCGAAACCGCCCCGGCTCGCCAGCTGCGCGCTCGCGTGCAGGATGCGGCGCCGACGGGCCTCCTGCCGCTCGGTGAGGGGCGGCGAGGTCCGCGCAGTGGCTTCGGGCTTGGCTTGCGCTGGCATGGCTCCCGATCCGTGACTGTCGGTGAGGGCGGGTGATCGCACCGATCATGGCAGGGCCTCGGCCGTGGTGTGAATCACCTGATCCACTTCTCACAGCGACCGTACCGGCCGGTAGATTCAGAACCTCCTGGACGATCAAGTCTGAAACTTGTTCTAGATTAGCGTCCCGGCGTAATCTCGCGGGACAGTGCAGGGAGAAGGGGGCTCAGAGTGACCGCTGAGGCCAGTCAGGCGGGTCCCCAGGAGGACCTGGCAGCCGACGGCGAGCGACCGCTCCGTATCGCACTCCTCACCTATAAAGGGAACCCGTTCTGCGGGGGACAGGGCGTCTACGTCCGCCATCTCTCGCGTGAGCTGGCCCGCCTCGGGCACCGCGTCGAGGTCATCGGCTCGCAGCCGTACCCCGTCCTCGACGAGGGTTACGACGGCATCTCATTGACCGAGCTTCCCTCCCTCGACCTCTACCGCTCCCCGGACCCCTTCCGCACCCCGAAGCGCGACGAGTACCGGGACTGGACCGACGCGCTCGAAGTCGCGACGATGTGGACCGGCGGCTTCCCCGAGCCCCTCACCTTCTCGCTCCGCGCCCGCCGTCATCTCCGGGCCCGGCGCGGCGAGTTCGACATCGTGCACGACAACCAGACGTTGGGCTATGGGTTGTTGGGGGACGTCGGCGCCCCGCTGGTGACGACGATCCACCACCCCATCACCGTGGACCGGCAGTTGGAGCTGGACGCGGCGGAGAACTGGCGACAGCGGATGTCCAAGCGCCGCTGGTACGCGTTCACGCAGATGCAGAAGCGGGTGGCCCGCCGACTGCCGTCCGTGCTCACCGTCTCCGGCACCTCGCGCCAGGAGATCATCGACCACCTCGGCGTCCGCGACGACCGCATCCACGTCGTCCACATCGGCGCCGACACCGACCTGTTCTCCCCGAACCCCGCCGTACCGCAGGTGCCGGGCAGGATCGTGACGACGTCCAGCGCGGACGTCCCCCTCAAGGGCCTCGTCTTCCTCGTCGAGGCCCTGGCGAAGGTCCGCACCGAACACCCCGAAGCCCACCTCATCGTCGTCGGCAAGCGCCCCACCGAGGGTCCCGTGGCCCAGGCCGTCGAGCGCTACGGCCTCGAAGGCGCCGTCGAGTTCGTGAAGGGCATCTCGGACGCCGACCTGGTCGACCTGGTCCGCTCGGCGGAGGTCGCCTGTGTGCCCTCGCTGTACGAGGGCTTCTCGCTCCCGGCGGCGGAGGCGATGGCCACCGGTACGCCGCTGGTCGCCACGACGGGCGGGGCGATCCCGGAGGTCGCCGGGCGCGACGGCGAGACCTGCCTGGCGGTACCGCCGGGCGACCCGGGCGCACTCGCGACCGGCCTGAGCCGTCTCCTCGCCGACCCGGCACTGCGGGCCCGCCTCGGCGCGGCGGGCCGCGAACGCGTCCTGGCCCGCTTCACCTGGGCGAAGGCCGCGGAGGGCACGGCGGCCAGATACCGCGAGGCGATCGCCCCCGGCCGGACGGGCGGCGCGTCCTCGGCATCGTTGTCGCCCTCGGCAACTCCGTCTCCTTCTGAGTCTCCTTCTCCGTCCTCGACCAGTGTTACCGGCGTCTCTCCCGAAAGCAGGGCCACGTGCTGACCGTCGACTTCTCCCGGTTCCCGCTCGCCCCTGGCGACCGTGTCCTGGACCTCGGGTGCGGTGCCGGGCGGCACGCGTTCGAGTGTTATCGGCGAGGGGCACAGGTCGTAGCCCTCGACCAGAACGCCGAGGAGATCCGCGAGGTCGCCAAGTGGTTCGCGGCGATGAAGGAGGCCGGTGAGGCCCCCGCCGGAGCCACGGCGACCGCGATGGAGGGCGACGCACTCCAACTCCCCTTCCCGGACGAGTCGTTCGACGTCGTGATCATCTCCGAGGTCATGGAGCACATCCCGGATGACAAGGGCGTACTCGCCGAGATGGTCCGGGTGCTGAAGCCCGGCGGCCGGATCGCCATCACCGTCCCGCGCTACGGCCCCGAGAAGATCTGCTGGGCCCTGTCCGACGCCTACCACGAGGTCGAGGGCGGCCACATCCGCATCTACAAGGCGGACGAACTCCTCACCAAGATCCGCGAGGCGGGCCTCAAGCCGTACGGCACGCACCACGCGCACGGGCTGCACTCGCCGTACTGGTGGCTGAAGTGCGCGTTCGGTGTGGACAACGACAAGGCGCTGCCGGTGCAGGCGTACCACAAGCTCCTGGTCTGGGACATCATGAAGAAACCCCTGGCCACCCGGGTCGCCGAACAGGCGCTGAACCCGCTGATCGGCAAGAGCTTCGTGGCCTACGCGACCAAGCCGCACCTCCCGGGCCTCGCCGAGGCGGCCACCCAGTGACCACCCCCCGGACAGAACACCTCGTCCTGCCCGGGGTCCTCACCGCCGAGCAGGCCGCCGAGACCGTCGCCGGCATCCTCGCCGTGCAGCGGGAGGACGGGGCGATCCCGTGGTTCCGGGGCCATCACCTCGACCCGTGGGACCACACCGAGGCCGCGATGGCGCTGGACGCGGCGGGCGAACACGAGGCCGCAGAGCGGGCGTACAACTGGCTTGCCCGGCACCAGAACGAGGACGGGTCCTGGTTCGCGGCGTACGCGGACGGCAACGCGCACGACGTGACCGACCGGGGCCGCGAGACCAACTTCGTCGCCTACATCGCCGTAGGCGTGTGGCATCACTACCTCGCGACCGGTGACGACACGTTCCTGGACCGGCTGTGGCCGAACGTCTTCGCGGCGGTCGAGTTCGTGCTGCGGTTGCAGCAGCCGGGTGGGCAGATCGGGTGGAAGCGGGAGGACGACGGTACGGACACGGCGGACGCGCTGCTGACCGGTTCGTCCTCGGTCCACCAGGCGTTGCGCTGCGCGCTCGCGATCGCCGAGGAGCGTGAAGAGCCGCAGCCGGACTGGGAGTTGGCGGTCGGCGCGCTGCGGCACGCGATCCGCCGGCATCCGGAACGGTTCCTGGACAAGGACCGTTACTCGATGGACTGGTACTACCCGGTCCTGGGCGGTGCGTTGACCGGTACGGAGGCCAAGTCCCGGGTTGAGGAGGGCTGGAGCCGCTTCGTCGTGCCCGGGCTCGGGGTGCGGTGCGTCGTCCCCAACCCGTGGGTGACGGGGGGCGAGTCGGCCGAACTCGCCCTGGCGCTGTGGGTGTTGGGCGAGTCCGACCGGGCGCTGGAGATTCTCCAGTCCATCCAGCACCTGCGCGATTCTGAGACCGGGCTGTACTGGACGGGATATGTCTTCGACGACGACGCGGTCTGGCCTCGCGAACTGACCACGTGGACGGCGGGGTCGCTGCTTCTCGCCGTGGCGGCGCTGGGGGGCCATGACGCTACGTGTGCGGTGTTCGGCGCCGAGCATCTGCCCCTGGGGCTGGATCCGGACTGTTGTTAGGCGCGGGCCCGGTGGGGGCTGGTCGCGCCCCGCGGCGGAGCCGCACATCGATACAGCCCCGCGCCCCTAAAAACACCGGCCCGCTGTTTCTTTTAGGGGCGCGGGGAACGGCGCGACCAGCCACAACGGACCGCGGACGAAATCCGGTCTTCCCGCGAAGCGCTCAGCGGTGAACCCGGTTGGCGATCGCGTGGCCGATGAACAAGTACACCACCGCTGCCAGGCCGTAGCCGCAGATGACCCGCGCCCAGGCCTCGTTGAAGGTGAACAGGTCGCGGGACCAGCCGGCGAGCCAGTTGGCCGAGCGGTGGACGAACTGCACGAGGTCGTTCGCGCGGTTGGCGTCCAGGAGGTACATCAGAATCCAGAGGGCCAGGATGAGGGCCATGATGTCGGCGATGATCACTATGACATTGCCGACTGAATTCGAACCGCGTCGATAGTAGGGGGACATGCCAACCGGATTGCCGCTCCCGACGGGATGAAACCTGGCCGGATGAAACCCGAACGGTCCCGCCCGGGTGGCGCACGCGGTCGGGCCGGGTGAGGCTGCCGGGGTAAGGACACCCACTCGGGGAGAACACCCCGGAGGACCTCGTGCCCGTACCGATACGGCGCCTCTTCGTGGCGCTCACTGTGTGCTGCGCCCTGCTCGCCGGTGCCACGGCCTGCGGCAGCGCCACCGATGACGCCACGCAGGACACCGCAGCCGTCGTGGCAGCCGCCGCCACCCCGAGCCCCAGCACCTCCGCCGAACGGCAGAAGTTCGCCAAGACCCGCTTCGTCGCGAACGCGGGCCTCGCCGCCGGTGCCACCTACCAGTGGATCGTGAAGCCCTGGAAGGCGGGCAAGTTCAAGAAGGGCGCGAGCGGACGCAGGTTCGCCCTCGTCAAGGCGGGCCTCGCGGGCGCGTTCGCGTACAACCGGCTCAAGGCGGCCACCAAGAACGCCAAGGGCGACCCCACCCTCTCCAAGGCGGTCGCCCCGCTCACCGCCGGCATCGACTCCCTCAAGAACCTGCCGTCCAAGCTCCGCAAGGGCGACTCGACCGACGCCACGGCGGGTTCCTTCGACGACATCATCAACAAGGTCAAGGACGCCGGGAAGAGCGCCGGCGCCCAGGTGACCGACAAGGTGCCGTCCGCCGGGCAGCTCGCCGGAGGGTAAATGCCCTTCGGTGTCCAGGAGTTGAGCGGCTCTTAGGAGTTCAGCTCCGCCAGTACCCGCAGCGTGTGCGGGTCGGGCGCAAGGGCCAGCAGGTCCGTCACCGGGCCCTTGCGCCACAACTCCAGCCGCTCCGCGATCCGTTCACGCGGGCCGACGAGCGAGATCTCGTCGGCGAACGCGTCCGGCACGGCGAGCACGGCCTCCTCCCGGCGGCCCGCGAGGAACAACTCCTGTATCCGCCGGGCCTCTTCCTCGTACCCCATGCGCGCCATCAGATCGGCGTGGAAGTTGCGGGCCGCGTGCCCCATCCCGCCGATGTAGAAGCCGAGCATCATCTTCACGGGGAGCAGACCTTCGGCTACGTCGTCGCAGACCTTCACCTGCGCCATGGGCGCGACGAGGAAGTCATCGCGGAAGCCGGAGACCGTCGGTCCGTACACCTCTGGGCGGCTCGGCGACCAGTACAACGGCAGCCACCCGTCCGCGATGTCGGCCGTCTGCGCCACGTTCTTCGGCCCCTCCGCACCGAGCAGCACGGGCAGGTCGGGGCGCAGGGGATGCGTGATGGACTTGAGGGCCTTGCCGAGCCCGGTACCGTCCGTGCCCCGGTACGGATGCGCGTGGAACCGCCCGTCCACCTCGACCGGCGCCTCCCGCCGCAGCACCTGCCGTACGACCTCGACGTACTCCCGGGTCGCGGTCAGCGGCGACTTGGGGAACGGCCGCCCGTACCACCCCTCCACCACCTGCGGCCCCGACAGCCCGAGCCCGAGCAGCACGCGCCCGCCGGAGAGGTGGTCGAGGGTGAGCGCGTGCATCGCGGTGGTGGTCGGGGAGCGGGCCGCCATCTGCGCAACAGCGGTCCCCAGCTTGATCGTTGAGGTCTGCGCCGCGATCCAGGTCAGCGGGGTGAAGGCGTCGGACCCCCACGACTCGGCCGTCCACACGGAGTCGTACCCGAGCCGCTCGGCCTCCTGAGCCAGCGGCACATGGTCGGAGGAGGGCCCGCGCCCCCAGTACCCGAGTGCGAGACCGAGCCGCATATCGCCTCCACAGCACCTGATCTGACGGTCCGTCAGCCAACCGATCGACGGCTGCGACTGTACGACAACGGCCCCCCACCCGGAAGGGCGAGGGGCCGCGGTGGACGCTGAGGGGGGAGATCAGCCGCGCTGGATCCCCGACGTGTCCTGCAGGACGCCACGACGGCCGTCCTGCGTCTGCGCGACGAGCGCGGGACCACGCTGCTCCACGGCCAAGTACCAGGTACCCGGCGCCAGTTCGGCGATCGGCGACGGCGAACCGTCCTCCCCGAACAGCGGCCGGGCCACCGGCACCGCGAACCAGAACGGCGAGAAGTCCCCGGCCGGAGCCGGCGCCGGCTGCCCGAACGGCTGCGCGGCCTGCGCCTGTTGCGGCGGAGTGCCGTACGACGGCTGCTGCGGCGCACCGGGACCGGCACCCGGGTAGCCGTAACCACCGGGCGGCTGGGCGCCGTAGGGCTGCGGGGCGGCCGGCTTGGGGGCCGGGATGAGGGCGGCCTGGAGGGGCGGGACCAGCGGGCTCGCGACGGCCGCGGCGGCCAGGACGAGGGCCGCGAGGAAGCCGAGGATGAGACCGGAGGAGGCGCTGATGCTGTCCGGGACATCCACCAGGGCCCAGAACTGGATCCACGCGACGAGGACGGTGAACGCCGCGCCGACCACGCCCAGGTCCAGCCCGACGAGCTTCAGGGGCTGGGGCAGGCAGCGGTTGACGACGATCAGAGCGGCACCGATGACTCCGCCCATGTAGACGCCGAGACCGGTGTCGAGGTTCTCCCACGCGTTCGGCGCGTTTGAGTAACCCGCAGCGGAGTACAAGGGGAGGAACGACGCGATGAAGAGCAATACCGCTGCTCCGATCACCACGCCGTCGCCTCGTGTGAGGGAGCGGATATTCACTTCAGGTCCTTCGTAGGTCGTCTCGTCGTCGGTTGACCCTATCGTCCACCCCGTCAGGGTGTCCGCCCGGATCAGCCCACTGATCGCTACCCGCGCAGGAAACTCACGATTCCCTCAGAGATCCCCTGCGCCGCCTTCTGTCGCCAGGCGCCGTTCGTCAGCAGTGCAGCATCATTGCTATCGCGCATGTTGCCGCACTCGATGAACACCTTGGGAACCGTTGACAGATTGAGACCGCCCAGGTCCTTACGCGTGACGAGACCGGTACCTTCGCCGAGGTAATTGGAGAACTGTTCGCCCGTCGCGCGACGGTAGTCGCCCGCGATGCCCCGCCCGAGGGTGGCCGAGGGGGCGACGATGGCGCGGGTGTCGGCGCCGCCCGCGTGGACGGAGCCCGGCAGGATCACATGGAAACCCCGGTCGCCGACCGGTGCGCCGTCCGCGTGGATGGAGATCGCGGCGTCCGCGTGCGCGTCGTTCCCGATCCTGGCCCGCTGGTCCACGCACGGGCCCCAGGACGGGGAGTCGCCGTCGTGCGTCAACTTCACCGTGACGCCCTGCTTTTCGAGGATCGCCCGCAGCCGGTGGGACACGTCCATCGTGAACTGGGCTTCCGCGTAACCCGCGTTGGTCGACGTCCCGGTCGTGTCGCACTCCTTCCAGTTCGTGCCGATGTCCACCTTGCGGTTGATCTCGGCGCTGTGCTGGAAGTTGGTGACGTTGTGCCCCGGGTCGATGACGACGACCTTGCCCTTGAGGGGACTTGGGCCCGGCGGCTTGTCGTCGTTGGACGCGGTGCCCGTCGGGGACACGGACGCGCCGGACGACGCGGAGGACGCGCCGGCCGCCGCACTGCCCGAGCCGCCGACGGCCTCGTACACGAACCATCCGATCAGCGCCCCCGGGACCAGCGCGGCCAGCGCCACGGTCAGGGGCCCTCGACGGGGGCGGCGGGGCTGCGGGGGATCAAAGTCCGGACCTACGTACGACACGGGAGCCACCCTAGCCGCCTCGCGGAGCGGGTTTGCCGAAGCGGCAACAAGAGTCGTGGGGTGGCGGCGCCGGGGCGCAGGATTGTTGGACCAGCCCCCGCAACGGAGGACTCATGACCATGGTCAAGGACGTCACGCACCGACTCGTCCCCGCCCCCGCCGGCCGCATCCACCTCGTGGAACAGGGCACCGGACCCCTGGTCCTGCTGGTGCACGGATTCCCGGAGTCCTGGTACTCGTGGCGCCACCAGCTCCCGGCGCTGGCCTCGGCGGGCTACCGCGCGGTCGCCGTCGACGTACGCGGCTACGGCCGCTCGTCGAGGCCCGTGGACACGTCGGCGTACCGGATGCTCGACCTCGTGGAGGACGCCGTCGCCGTGGTGCACGCGCTCGGCGAACGGTCCGCGGTGATCGTCGGCCACGACTGGGGCGCGGGCATCGCCGCGAACTCCGCTCTCCTCAGGCCGGACGTCTTCCGCGCCGTAGGACTGCTGAGCGTCCCCTACGCCCCGCGCGGCGGCCCGCGCCCCAGCGAGATCTTCGCGGGGATGGGCGGGGACGAGGAGTTCTACGTCTCGTACTTCCAGGAGCCCGGCCGGGCGGAGGCCGAGATCGAGCCGGACGTACGCGGCTGGCTGGCAGGTTTCTACGCCGCGTTCTCCGCCGACACGATGCCCGCGCCCGGCGCCCCCGACCCGCACTTCGTGAGCCGGGGCGGCGGGACGCTGCGGGAGCGGTTCCCGACGGCGACGGGACGGCCTTCCTGGTTCGGCGGGGACGAACTCGACGTCTACGCGGGGGAGTTCGAGCGCACCGGCCTGACAGCCGCTCTGAACCGCTACCGAAACATGGACCGCGACTGGGAGGACCTGGCCCCCTACGACGGCGCGCCCATCACCCAGCCGTCCCTGTTCCTCGGCGGTTCCCTGGACGCCTCCACCATCTGGCTGTCCGACGCGATCGCCGCGTACCCGGTGACCCTGCCCGGCCTGCGCGGCTCGCACATCCTGGAGGGCTGCGGGCACTGGATCCAGCAGGAGCGACCGGCAGAGGTCAACCAGCACCTGACCAACTGGCTGGCCGAACTGCCCAGTTGAGCTCAGATGCCGGTGCCGGTGCGCCGTAGGACACGGAGGGAGTCGGTCACCGAGACCTCCGTGAACGCGCCGGACTCCAGCGCCCTGAGGTACACCCGGTACGGGGCCTGCCCGGTGAACTCGTCCTCCGGGTCCGGGAACACGTCATGGATGACGAGCAGCCCGCCCTCGGCGACATGGGGCGCCCAGCCCTCGTAGTCCCCGTTCGCATGCTCGTCGGTGTGCCCGCCGTCGATGAAGACGAGGCCGAGGGGGGTGCCCCAGATACGCGAGATCTGCGGCGAGCGTCCGACGAGGGCGACCACGTGCTCCTCCAGGCCCGCCTTGTGCAGGGTCCTGCGGAACGTGGGCAACGTGTCCATCAGCCCGATCTCCGGATCGACGGTCTCCGGGTCGTGATACTCCCACCCCGGCTGCTGCTCCTCACTGCCCCGGTGATGATCGAGCGTGAGCGCGGTGACCCCGGCTTCCCGGGCGGCGTCGGCGAGGAGGAGGGTGGAACGCCCGCAGTACGTCCCGACTTCGAGGAGGGGGAGCCCGAGCTTTCCCGCTTCTACGGCGGCGGAGTACAGGGCCAGTCCCTCACCGACCGGCATGAATCCCTTGGCTGCCTCGAAAGCGGCGAGGATCTCGGGCTTGGGTGCCGGGGGCATGGGGTTCCTCTCGATAGGGCTGCACGCACATGCTCCCGCACCCCCTGCCGAACGATTCGACAGGGGGTGCGGTGTGGTTTTTGCTTTTAGGGGCGCGGGGCCATATCGATATGCGGCTCCGCCGCGTGGGCGCGACCAGCCCCCACGCACCCGCAGACGACGAACTTCCGACTAGGCGCTGACAGTCTCACCGGGCAAGGACAAATCCAGGTCCACGGCAGCCTCGTCCCCGGCGTGCGTCGCCGACGAAGCAAGCGGCCCATGACCACTCGCCCGCGCCGCCAGCACATACGCCCCCTGCGACGGCACAGCGAGAACATAACTCCCGTCCTCAGAGGACAGCGTCGCCCCCGCCTGCCGCCCCCGCCGATCGATCAACGTGACCTTGGCCCGGGCGACCGGAACACCGTCGGCGCCAAGAACCCGCCCCCGGAACCCCCGCAGAACCTCCTCGGCCCGCTCAAGGTTGGCCTCCTCCTCGCTGCTGAAGTTCAGCTGCGGAGCCCGGTTCGGCTTCGGAAGGAACAGCGCCATCAGCAGACCCACGGCAACCGCACCCGTAGCGATCAGGAACGACACGTGGAACCCGCGCATCGTCGGGATGGCGACCCCGCCCACATGGTTCGCGGTATTGGCGAGCACCATGCCGATCACCGCGCTGGAGACGGACGTACCGATGGACCGCATCAGGGTGTTGAGCCCGTTCGCCGCACCGGTCTCGGACGCCGGCACGGCACCCACGATCAACGCGGGCAACGACGAGTACGCGAGCCCGATACCCGCACCGAGAACGACGGCGATGACCAGGGACTGCCAGGCCGCGGTCATCAGGCCGAGGCCCGCGCCGTAGCCGATGCCGATGATCAGCATGCCGAGGATCAGGGTGACCTTGGGGCCGTACTTCGCCGAGAGGCGGGCGTAGACCGGGGCCGTGAACATCATCGTCAGGCCGAGCGGCGCGACCAGCAGACCGGCGGTGACCATCGACTGGCCGAGGCCGTAACCGGTGGCCTTGGGCAGCTGGAGGAGCTGGGGCAGGACGAGGGAGACGACGTAGAAGGAGACGCCGACCATGATCGAGGCGAGGTTGGTGAAGAGGACCGCCGGGCGGGCCGTGGTGCGCAGGTCGACCAGCGGGGCCTTCAGGCGCAGCTCCATCACGCCCCACAGGAGGAGGACGACGGCGGCCGCGGCGAACAGGCCGAGCGTGGTGCCGGAGGTCCAGCCCCAGTCGCTGCCCTTGGTGATGGGCAGGAGGAAGAGGACGAGACCGGCGGACAGGCCGATCGCGCCGAGCACGTCGAAGGTGCCCTCGGCGCGCATCGGGGACTCCGGTACGACGAGGAGTGTGAGGGCGATCGCGAGGACGCCGAGGCCTGCGGCGCCGTAGAAGAGCGCGTGCCAGTCGGCGTGCTGCGCGACCACGGCAGCGGCGGGCAGCGCGAGACCGCCGCCGACGCCGATCGAGGAGCTCATCAGGGCCATCGCCGAGCCGAGCTTCTCGCGGGGCAGCATGTCGCGCATCAGGCCGATGCCCAGCGGTATCGCGCCCATCGCGAAGCCCTGGAGCGCACGGCCCGCGATCATCGTGAGCAGGTCGCTGGTGAGGGCGCTGACCAGCGCTCCCACGACCATGATGGCCAGGCTGGTGATCAGCATCCGCCGCTTGCCGTAGAGGTCGCCGAGGCGGCCCATGATCGGCGTGGCGACGGCTCCGGACAGGAGGGTCGAGGTCAGGACCCAGGTGGCGTTGCTGGGCTCGGTGCTCAGCAGCTGCGGCAGGTCCTTGATGACCGGGACGAGCAGGGTCTGCATCACCGCGACAACGATGCCCGCGAAGGCGAGCACCGGCACGACGGCGCCGGACGGCCTCCGTGCGCCGGGCTGGTCGGTCGACGTGTGCGTCATGGAGTAGGGCCTCCAGGCCGTGAGTGTGGCGTGATCCGTGCGGGATAAGTGCACGGTAAACCTCGTATGCATGGGCAACTATTCCGATGCTTCGGCGTACTAACGAATTCTTGACCGTCCCGTGAATATCTGACTCGCCGTCAAGTCTGGTCTTTCACTGGAACGTGTTCTAATCTCGCCCGCCATGAAGGCCTATGTCGCAGGCGTCGGGATGACGAGGTTCGAGAAGCCCGAGACCAGGGAGTGGCAGTACTGGGACATGGTCCGCGAGGCCGGGAACGCCGCCCTCGCGGACGCCGGGATCTCCTACGACGACGTAGAACAGGTTCCTGTCGGCTACTGCTTCCAGCCCTCGACCGCCGGCCAGCGCGCCGCGTATGAACTCGGTCTCACCGGCATCCCCGTCTACAACGTCAACAACAACTGCGCCACCGGCTCGACCGCCCTGATGCTCGCCCGGCAGCTCGTCGAGGGCGGGGCCGCCGACTGCGTGCTGGCACTGGGCTTCGAGAAGATGAAGCGCGGGGCGCTCGGGGGCGGCACGGACGGCGGAGACTTCGCGACCTCCCCCGTCGCCCGGCACTACGGCGTCATGGCCGCCCGGCACGGCTTCGAGATGACCCCGCCCACCGCCCAGATCTTCGGCGACGCGGCCCGCGAACACATGGAGAAGTACGGCACGACCGAGGCACAGCTCGCCGCCGTCGCCGCCAAGAACCACCGGCACTCCGCGCACAACCCGTACGCCCAGTTCCAGGACGTCTACGACGTCGACGACATCCTCGCGGCCCGGGCCGTCCACCACCCCCTGACGAAACTCCAGTGCTCACCGACCTCGGACGGCGCCGCGGCGGCGGTCGTGGTCTCGGAACGCTTCGCGGAGGAGCGAGGGCTGATGACGGGTCCTGGACCGGGCTCGCTCGTCGAGATCGTCGCCCAGGCGATGACCACCGACACCGAGGACTCCTTCGCCTCCGGCTCCTGCATCGACGTCGTCGGACAGCCCATGTCCCGGGCCGCCGCCCGCCAGGTCTACGAACGGTCCGGACTCGGCATCGAGGACGTGGACGTCGTAGAACTCCACGACTGCTTCTCGATCAACGAACTCCTGACGTACGAGGCGCTCGGCATGTGCGAGCCGGGGGAGGCCGGGAAGCTCGTGGAGTCCGGGGGGACGACGTACGGCGGGCGGTGGGTGGTCAACCCGTCCGGCGGGCTGATCTCCAAGGGGCATCCGCTGGGGGCGACCGGGATCGCCCAAGTCGCCGAGCTGGTGTGGCAGTTGAGGGGGACGGCGGGGGAGCGGCAGGTGCCGGGGGCCGAGGTGGGGCTCGCGCACAACATCGGGTTGGGCGGGGCGGCTGTGGTGACGTTGCTGCGGGCGGTCACGGCTGTGGCCGCGGCTTAGGTCGTATGGCGGGCCCGCGGTCGGGCGAAATGCCGATGCCAGGGGCGTGGGCCGGTTGAGAGTATGACGTCCATGCCCCGAGCCGCTGATGTCTCCCCAATATCCCGCCCGTCCCGCCGGGGCGCGGCACCGCCCGCCTGGCTGGTCGTCGCGCTCGCGTGTGCCGGGCAGTTCCTCGTCGTCCTCGACGTGTCCGTCGTCAACGTGGCGCTGCCGTCGATGCGGGCCGACCTCGGGATGAGCGCGTCCGGGCTGCAGTGGGTGGTCAACGCGTACGCCATCGCCTTCGCGGGGTTCATGCTGCTCGGCGGGCGGGCCGGCGACCTCTACGGCCGCAAGCGGATGTTCCTGGTCGGGCTCGCGCTGTTCACCCTGGCCTCGCTGGGCGGCGGACTGGCCCAGGACGGCTGGCAGCTGCTGCTCGCCCGGGCCGTGCAGGGACTGGGGGCCGCGGTGCTGGCACCCTCGACGCTGACCATCGTCACCTCGGCGGTGGCGGAGGGCGCGGCCCGCGCACGGGCCATCGCCACCTGGACGGCGGTCGGCGCCGGCGGCGGAGCCGCGGGCGGACTCGTCGGCGGGGTGCTCGTGGACACGCTGTCCTGGCGGTGGGTGCTGCTCATCAACGTGCCCGTCGGCGCGGTCGTCCTCCTCAGCTCACTGCGATGGCTCCCGGAGAGCCGCGCCGGAGACCGGCGACGGCTCGATCTGCCCGGTGCCGTCCTGGTCACGGCGGGGCTCGGTGTGCTGGCCTACGGCATCTCCCAGACCGAGGCCGAGGGCTGGACGGCCGCGGCCACCCTGGTGCCGCTGGCCGCCGGACTCGCGCTGATCGCGCTCTTCCTGGTCGTCGAGGCCCGCACGGCGGCTCCACTGATGCCGCTCGGGCTGTTCCGGGCACGGGCGGTGTCGTCGGCGAACGCGGCGATGTTCCTGTCCGGCTCCGCGATGTTCTGCATGTGGTTCTTCATGACGTTGTACGCCCAGAACGTGCTCGGGTACACACCGCTGGAGGCCGGGCTCGCGCTGGTGCCGAGTTCCCTGGCCGTCCTCATCGGCTCCAAGTCGGCACCCCGCTTCATGCCGGTGCTCGGCGCGCGCAACGTGGCCGTCCTCGGGACGCTGGTGGCGGCGGTGGGCTTCGGCTGGCAGTCGCTGATGACCGCGCGGGGCGACTACCTGACCGAGATCATGTTCCCCGGAATCCTGATGATGCTGGGCGCCGGCCTGACGGCCACCCCGCTCGCCGCACTCGCCACGTCCGGGGCCGCGCCGGGGGAGGCCGGCCTGGTCTCCGGGTTGATCAACACCTCGCGCACGATGGGCGGTTCGCTGGGTCTCGCCGTGATGTCGACGATCGCGGCGGCACGTACGGCGCGTGCGGCGGGAAGCGGTGGCGGCACGCGGGAGGCGCTGACGGAGGGGTACGCGCTGGCGTTCCGTACGGGGGCGGGGGTGCTGCTCGGCGGGGTGGTGCTGATGGTGGTGTGGCTGCCGTGGGGCAAGGCGGCGGGGCCGTCGGCGACCGGGGTGGCTGGGGCGAGTGGGGGCAGTGGGGAGGCGGCGGAGCCTGCGGAGTCCGTGACTCCTACGACTTCCACGACTTTGGAGAAGTGAGGCAACGGTTCGGGCGGCTCATGGACTCCTATAACCATCTAGGAGGTGCCCATGGGGGATCGCAAGCAGGCTCGGGAGGCTCGGGATGACGGGTTCCAGAGCTTTGTCATCGGCCGCTGGCCGCGGCTGATGCGGACGGCATTTCTTCTTACGGGGGAGCAGCACGCCGCGGAGGACCTGGTCCAGTCGACGCTCGAACAGACCTTTGTGGCCTGGCGCAAGGTCGGCTCGGCCGACGATCCGGAGGCGTACGTACGGCGCGTGATGATCAACACGCACGCACGCAAACACCGCAGACGACTCAAGGAGTTCCTGGCGCCCAGGGACGACTCGGGCCTGGTACGCGAGATCGCCGACACCGGTGACCGCATCGCCCAGGCCGAGGACCGCAGCGCCCTGCTGGAAGCACTGGCCCAACTGCCGCCGAGGCAGCGGGAGGCGGTGGTGCTGCGGTACTGGGAGGACCTGACCGAGACACAGACGGCCCAGGCGATGGGCTGCTCGGTCGGCGCGGTGAAGAGCAACGCGGCCAAGGGGATCGCGAAACTCCGCGCCATACCGGGACTCGCCGAGATGGTGACGCAGGGAGGGCGGAAGTGATGAGCGCGGACCGGGAGACGAACCAGACCATGACGGACAGAGACATCGCCCTCCTGCTGGCCGACGCCGCGGACGAGGTCGAGATCGGTATAGCCCCCTACCAGGCGGTGATCCGCGGCGGCCGTCGCCGCCGGGCCCGCCGCTGGGCACTCGCGACAGCCGCGGCACTGGTGATCACGGGCACGTCGGGCACGCTGGCGTTGGCCGGACTGCGCGACGGGAACGGGGTCGAGGTGTCGCCGGCGGTGACACAGCAGTCGACCGAGCCGTTGACTCCGGAGGAGCGGCATGTGTACGAGCCGCAGGCGACCGTGATCGCCACGGGCATCGTCGGCGGCAAGGACTGGTCGGTCACCGTCGACGTGTGGGGTGCCCCGCGCAGCGAGGGGGAGGCCTGGGCCCAGTTGCAGCGTATGAAGGCGTTCGGCGAGGTGCCGGTGGACGCGAGGAAGTCGTCCCAACTGGTCGGCAAGTACTCGTTCTTCGCGCGCCGGATCATCGGGGACGGGAAGGAGTCCATCCTCACGGAGAACTCGGTCGACACGAAGGACGAAATGGCGGGCACCGACCTCGATTCGGCCGCGCTCTCCCTGGACCCGAAGCACACCACCCCCCAGCGCCTGGTGATCGGCCAGGTCGCCAAGACCGCCCAGGAGGTCACGTGTGCGTGGAAGGACGGTAGCTCGACCGTTGCCCGCAGGGTCGCGGAGGGCGCCGACGTCAACACCGACGAATCGGCGATCCGACCGGTGGCCGGCTCATCGGCCAACTGGTTCGTGTGCGTCGGGCCGGAGGGGACGACGTTCGACTCGGTGAAGGTGACGAAGTGACGCCGTAGGCGAACTGGCGCTGAAGCAGGGCACGTTCGCCCTGAGGATCGTGACGCGCGGCGGCGGGTGTCGGCGGTCGGCCGGCGCGACCGAGGGACATGGGCAGGGACCTGGGCAGCGACATGGGCAGGGACCTGGGCAGGGCCGGCCCGCCGTCGGTTCCGCCGCCACGACGACGCGTTGTGTACGACGCGTTTCGTACGAAGCGTTTCGTACGACGTGCTTCGTATGGTGGGCTGCCGACTGCCGCGATCGGCGGCCCGGAAAACGGTTCGCCGACTGCGCGGGGCTCTGGCACGGTGGCGCACTATGACGAACGTCGAGCTGGTGACCGTCGCGGACTTGCGGCTCATGCAGGGGCTGGCGCAGCGTGTCACCGCCATCCGTCCGGAGCTGGTGAACGCCGAAGCGATGTTCGGCGAGCTGGCCTGGAACTGGGGCAAGGGGCATGCCGACGACGACACGGGCCGGCCGCGGCGGCTGTGGTTCTCCGACGGGGAGCTGGTGGCGTGGGGCTGGGCCCGTCTTCCGCACCGGGTGCGGCGGAGCGACGGGTCGGTGAAGGACATCACCGACGCCTGTCTCACGTACCAGGTCCACCCCGACCACGCCGGGCTGGTCGACCAGGTGATCGACTGGTACGACGGTACGGCGGCGGGCATCGAGCGCACGGTGATGCCCAGCGCCGCCGACGAGTTCGCCCTGAAGCGATGGGGGGCGCACGGCTACGAGACCGACTCGGCCGCGCTCGGCGACACCGGGTCCTGGACCCAGCTCAACGAGCGCGACCTCACCGACGTGGAACAGCCGGTACTTCCAGAGGGGTTCAGGTTCCGCACCGCCGACGAGACCGGCCCCGAGGCCGCGGTCCAGGCCCACCTGGACGCCTGGGCTCCCTCGGCGTACACGGCCGCATGCTACGAGGGCGTCCGGCGGACGCCGGGATACCGGGGCGACCTGCACATCCTGGTGGAGGCACCGGACGGAACGATGGCCTCCTCGACGATCATGTGGCTCGACGAGACGAACAGGACCGCCGAGTTCGAGCCGGTCGGGACGCATCCGGAGTACCGGCGTCTGGGGCTGGCAAGGGCGATGCTGCTGCACGGGATGCATCGGGCGCGGGCGGCCGGGGCCACGCATATGACGGTCGCCTGCCTGGGCGCACCGGGTCATCCCCGGGCGCGCGAACTGTACTACGGCCTTGGATTCCGGGAGTTGTCCCGGGACGCGCCGATCGTCAAGGCTGCGGGCGTGGGCTGAGTTCTTGAAAAGTGTGGTCGGCGTGGTCGGGGCTGCCGTCCTGGTGGCCCTTGGGCGGGGTGTCGACATGGTTTCACCGTGCCGCTGGGGTGGTGCCCCCTCGGCTTCGACTCCCGTCCCGTACACGGGAGTTGACGGGATTCACGCGAGCGTCCCGGATGGGTGGTGACCTGGGCTTTCGGTTCGGCCGCTTCTACGATCGACGTATCGGAGAGGGGGACCGGATGGATCGGATGGACCCGACCGACCGGATAGAGCGGAACCGGCGGGGGCGTGACATCCGCACGGTCGAGGACGTACTCCGGCTTCTGGACGGGCTGTTCGCGCCGGACGCTGATCGTTGGACCTCTGGGGCTGCCTCCTGGTGGGACGGGTTCTATGCCGACCGTGCCAAGCCGGTGCCGTTCTTCGTGGCGAAGCCGGACGAGAACCTGGTCGGGTATCTCGACCAGGGGCTGATACCCGGGGGTGGCCGCGCCCTGGACCTGGGCTGCGGCCCGGGGCGCAACGCCCTTCACCTGGCCGCGCGGGGCTTCGAGGTGGACGGGGTGGATCTGTCGCCGACGGCTGTCGCGTGGGCGGAGGAGCGGGCGCGGGAGTGGGAACGGGACGGATGGCGGGGGCAGGTGGGCGACCGGGACCTGGCAGGGGGCGGGGACCGGGACCGGAATCGGGTGGGCGACCGGGACCGGGACCGGGCAGGGAGCGGGAACGGGGATCGGGATCGGAATTGGGTGAGGGAGGCGGGGGTGGGGGAAAGGGAGGGGGAGGGCCCCCAGGTTCGCTTTCACTGCGGGGACGTGTTCGCCCTCGCCGGCATCGAACTCCCCGGCCCCTACGACCTCGTCTACGACTCAGGCTGTTTTCACCACCTGCCCCCACATCGGCGCATCAGCTACCTCGCCCTGCTGGACCAAGTCCTCGCCCCCGGAGGGCACTTCGCGCTCACCTGTTTCGCGGCGGGTGGGATGGGGTCCGAGTTGCCCGATGCCGAGCTCTATCGCGGCTCCGGGCTTCAGGGCGGGTTGGCCTACACGCCTGATGAACTGCGCTGGATATTCGGGGAGTTGGAGGTGGTCGAGCTGCGCCGGATGCGCGACGAACCGGCCGGATCGCCGTGCTTCGGGGAGGACTTCCTCTGGACGGCGTTGTTCCGCCGGGGGAGCGGAGCGTAGGCCGAGGGCCGGGGGCGGGGCTACAGCCAGCCCTGCTGACGGGCCTCCCGCATGGCCTCCATGCGGTTGCGGGTGCCTGTCTTGCCGATGGCCGAGGAGAGGTAGTTGCGGACGGTGGATTCGGAGAGGTGGAGCTTCGTGGCGATGTCGGAGACCGTCGCGCCGTCCACCGAGGCCTTGAGGACATCGCACTCGCGGGCGGTCAGCGGGTTCGGGCCGGCGCTCAGCGCGGCGGCGGCGAGTGCCGGGTCGATGACCGTCTCGCCGGTCAGGACGCGGCGGATCGCGGCGGCCAGGTCTTCCACCGGGCCGTCCTTCACCAGGAAGCCCGCCGCGCCCGCCTCCATCGCCCGGCGCAGATAGCCGGGGCGGCCGAAGGTCGTGAGGATCAACACCCGGCAGTCCGGGGCCTGTTCGCGGAGTTCGGCGGCGGCGTCCAGACCGCTCATGCCGGGGAGTTCGATGTCGAGGAGGGCGACGTCGGGGCGGTGGGTCAGGGCGGCGTCCACGATCGTGTCACCCCTTCCGACCTGGGCGACGACCTCCAGGTCCGCCTCCATGCCGAGCAGGAGGGCGAGGGCGCCGCGCATCATGCCCTGGTCCTCGGCGAGCAGCACTCTGACGGACTTGGCGGGCCGGTGGTCCCGGGGCATCTCATCCACGGGGCAAGCGTAAGGCCCAGGTAGACCCAGGGCGGTTGTCAAAAACTCTTCATTGTTCGCGTCCGCGAGTCTTGACGGTCTCCGGCTGCGGGCAAACAATCGCCTCGGCATTCTGCAATCACCGTGGAATTTCCCGTACCGGGCCGATTCCGGAAACCTTTCGACAAACTTTCGGCAGTTCGACATTTCGATCGCGAATGGGTTCGGTATATCGATCGAACGGCGTCCGGTATATCGACCAGTCGCCCGTGCTCCCACTCCAAGCACCCTGCGCCACCCGCTCCGACCACACCCGCACCGCCCTACCCGCAACAGAAGAGGTGCACCGTGTTCCTGAGATTCCTCCGCACCCGGCCGCGTCGGCTGAGAAACGCCACCCTGGCCGCACTGTCCGCGCTCGTGACCGTCCTCGCGCTGGCCGTCGGCGTTCCGCAGGCGTCGGCCGCCACCTCGCTGCCGTGCGACATCTACGCCACCGCCGGGACGCCCTGCGTCGCCGCGCACAGTCTCGTCAGAGCGCTCTACTCGTCGTACAACGGCTCGCTGTACCAGGTGCAGCGGGCCTCCGACAGCGCCACCGCGAACATCGGCCTGCTGACGGCCGGGGGGTATGCCAACGCGGCGGCCCAGGACTCGTTCTGTTCCGGTACGACGTGCGTCATCACCAAGATCTACGACCAGTCCGCGCGCCACAACGACCTGACGATCGAGGGCGCGGGCGGGGCCGGCGCCGCCGATGTCGGGTCGCCCGCGGACGCGCTGCCGGTGACCGCCGGCGGACACCAGGTCTACGGCCTGGAGATCTCGGCCGGCATGGGCTACCGCGACAACTCCACCTCGGGCGTGGCCACCAACGGCGCCGCCGAGGGGATGTACATGGTGACCTCGGGCACCCACGTCAACGGCAGTTGCTGCTTCGACTACGGCAACGCCGAGACGAACAACAAGGACACCGGCAACGGTCACATGGACGCGATCAACTTCGGTACCGAGTGCTGGTTCTCGCCCTGCTACGGCGGGGGTCCCTGGGTGCAGGCCGACCTGGAGAACGGGCTGTTCCAGTCGGACTCCGGGTACAGCAAGAACACGGCGAACACCGGCACCGGGGCGATACCGTTCGTCACCGCTTTGCTGAAAAACAACGGTCAGGACCATTTCGCGCTGAAATCCGGAAACGCACAGTCGGGGAGTCTCACGGCCTCCTATTCCGGGGGTGAACCCACCACGAGTGGTTACTCGCCCATGCATCAGGAGGGCGCGATCGTCCTGGGCACCGGCGGGGACAACAGCAACGGCTCCATCGGTTCGTTCTTCGAGGGCGTCATGACCGCGGGCATCCCGACGGACGCCGCCGACAACTCCGTACAGGCGAACATCGTGTCCGTCGGCTACGGCGGCTCGACCGGCACCACCGGGACGCTGGCCGCCGGTTCGGAGATCTCGCTGCGCGCGACGACCTCGTGCTGCACCGGCGACTACATCCGCCACCAGAACAACGCGGCGGTCGTCTCGGCCATCACGTCGAGCAGTTCGACGGTCGACAAGGGCGACGCCACCTGGATCGTCCGCAGGGGACTCGCCGACAGCTCCTGCTACTCCTTCGAGTCGCGGAACTACCCGGGCGACTTCCTGCGCCACTACAACTACCAGCTCTACCGCCAACCCATGGTCGGCACCACGCAGTTCAGACAGGACGCCACGTTCTGCGCCTCGACCGGCAAGAGCGGCACGGGCACCTCGTTCGCGTCGTACAACTACCCGACGAAGTTCATCCGGCACTACAACCTCAACGTCTACATAGCGAGCAACGGCGGCTCCAACACCTGGGACAGCGCCACCTCGTGGACGGACGACGTGAGCTGGGTGGTTACCGCTCCCTGGGCGCCGTAGCTCCAGCCGTAGCTCCAGAAGTAGTTCCAGCCGCAGCTCCCGTCGTAGCCACCACAGCGGACGTCAAGTCCACTGCCTCGACCGGGAGTTCGGCGGTGACCGTGAAGCCGCCGCGTGGCGACGGGCCGGCCCGCAAGGAGCCGCCCGCCGTCGCGAGGCGTTCGGTCAGGCCCTTCAGGCCGGTCCCGTCGATGGTGATGCCCTCGGCGGGACCGGTCGCCGGGGAGTCCGCGTCCTCTGGGCTGTCCCCTGTGCCGTCCCCGGGGCCGTCGTCGGCGACGGTCAGGCGGACGCGGTCCAGGACGCCGTCGAACGTGATCTCGCAGCGGGTCGCGCGGCTGTGCCGTACGACGTTGGTGACCGCCTCGCGGACCACCCAGCCCAGCAGGGCCTCGTTCTGCGGGGTCAGGGGCAGGCCCGACCGGCGGACCACCGGATCGATGTCGGCGGCGGACAGGGCGGAGCGGGCGCGGTCCAGTTCGGTGGCGAGGCTGCCCTCGCGGTAACCGGTGACCGCCTCGCGGATCTCGGTGAGCGCCTGCCGGCCCACGGCCTCGATGTCGGTGATCTGGTCGAGCGCGGCCTCCATGTCACGGGGTGCGAGGCGCCGGGCCGCCTCCGACTTCACGACGATCACCGAGAGGGTGTGCCCGAGCAGGTCGTGCAGATCGCGGGAGAAGCGCATCCGTTCCTTCTCGACCGCGCGGCGGGCCAACTCCTCGCGGGCGGCGCGCAGTTCGCGTACGGCCTCGGAGAGGGAGAGGATCGCCGCGGTCACCATCGTCGACAGGAACGTGCCGTACGCGATGTTGATCGCGTCCCAGCCCGACCGGTACACGGAGACCGCGGCGGCGAGTGCGGTCAGCGCGAGGCCGACCTGGCCGAGGCGCGGGCCCCGCACGACGGCACCCGTGGCGAGGCCGAGCAGGGGGAAGAAGTAGAGCCAGCTGCCGCCGTAGCCGAGGGCGAGGCCGCAGGTGATCAGGCCCATCACGACCAGGGCCGCCAGGGTCGAGACCGCCGTCCGCTTCTCCTTCACGAAGGAGCGGAACACGACATAGATGTAGAGGGAGTTGAAGACGAACAGGCCCAGGCCGCCGATCCAGGGGTTGGAGGTCTTGCCCTGGAGGAGGTTGGAGAAGGAGCCCATTCCCATCAGCAGCCACGGCAGCAGGGAGAAGCCGGTCGGCGGCGGGCCGGGGTTCTCGGGCCACTCGCCCTTGCGGCGGGCCTCCTTCTGCGCGGTCTTGAACTCCGCCATGTCGGCCTTCCACTGGGCCCGCGCCGTCCGCCAGGCGCGCAGCTGGCAGGTGATCCCTCGCATCCAGGACATCTCTCTCGCTCCCCCGGTCACACGGTCCGCCCGGTCCGGCGGTACGCCAGGACAGCGTACGAACCGAACGCGAGCAGCCAGGCCGTCAGCACCACGATCGCGCCGAGCGCCGGGGCGTGCCCGTCGGCGACGGAGGTGCCGAGTTCGGCGAAGCGGTTGGTCGGGGTGTAGTGGGAGATCGCGCGCAGCCAGCCGGGGAAGAGGCTGATCGGGAACCACAGGCCGCCGATCACCGCGAGCCCCATGGTGCAGGCCATGTTCGCGACGCCGGTGGTCTGCGAGGTGAGCCCGTAGCCGTTGCCGAGGCCGAGCAGGGTGAAGGGGATCGAACCCAGCCACAGGAGCAGCGCGATCGCCGCCCACTGCCAGGCGTCCAGCCGTACGCCGTTGACCAGGCCGGCCGCCGCGAGCACCGCGACGATCGCGGGCAGCACGGTCACCGAACCGGTCAGCGCCCGGCCGACGACGACCTGGCGCGGGGTCATCGGGGTCACCCGCAGTTGCCGCAGCCAGCCGATCGCCCGGTCCTCGGCGACCCCGCCGCCGGTGTTGAGGGCGGAGCCGACCGCGCCGTAGGCGGCCATCCCGACCATCGCCGTGGCCTTGTAGCCGCTGTCGTCACCGCCGAGGTTCGTGAACAGCAGGTACATCATCACCGGCATCGCGATCCCACCGATCACGAAGCCGATGTCGCGCAGGGTCCGGCGTACTTCGAGGCGCAGGTAGTCGATCATCGGACGGTCTCCGTCTCGGGGGAGGTGCGGGCGGTGGAGGTGTTGTTCGGGGATGCCGGGGTGGCTTTGCGGCGGCGGATCGTGGCCGTACCGCCGGTCACCGAGCCGGGGTCACGCGTGGTCCGGCGGCCTGCGAGCCGCAGACGGTCGCGCGTCACATCGTCTCCAGTTCGCGTGCCGTCAGTGTCAGGAACGCGTCGTCGAGGGAGGCCGGGGTGACCTCCAGGCCGCGGATCGCGTTGCGGGCGGCGAGGGCGATCACGGTCGCGTCCGAGTCGTCGGTGCGCAGCAGCGCGCGGTCGCCGCGCACTTCGAGGGACCGTACGCCGGGCAGCAGGGTCAGGCCCTCGGTGGCGCGGCCGGCCAGGTCGAAGGAGACGAGGCTGCCGCCGGCCGCCCGCTTGAGCTGCTCGCCGGTGCCGTCCGCGACGATCCGGCCCCGGTCGATGACGACGATCCGGTCCGCGTGCTCGTCCGCCTCCTCCAGATAGTGCGTGGAGAACAGGACGGTGTGACCGCGCCGGGCATACGCCCGCATCGACTGCCAGAACGCGTGCCGCGCCTCCACGTCCAGCGCCGCGGTCGGCTCGTCGAGGACGATCAGCGACGGGTTCCCGGCCAGCGCTACGGCGAACCGCACGCGCTGTGTCTGCCCGCCCGACAGCCGGTCCACCCGCCGGCCGGCCAGCTCGCCGATACCGGCCAGCTCCAGGGCCCGCGCGACGGGCATCGGCGCCGGATAACGCCGGGCGACGAAGGCGACCAGCTCGCCGACGGTGACCCGGGGCACCGCCCGCGCCTCCTGCAGCATCGCCCCGACCAGGCCGTTGTGTACGGCCGACTCCGGTGCGGCGCCGAACAGTTCGACCGTGCCGGCGTCGGGCGCGTTCAGCCCGAGCAGCAGCGAGATCGCCGTCGACTTGCCCGCGCCGTTGCGGCCGAGCAGCGCGACCGTCTCGCCGCGCCCGATCTCCAGGTCCACACCGTCCACGGCACGCACCGCGCCGAAGGTCTTGACCGCCCCCGCGAAGGACACGGCACGCTCTGTCCGGTCTGGCGTCCCGCCTACCGCCCTGACCGCCGCCCCACCTGTCTGTGTCATGGCTATGACGCTACGGATCCGCGCCCCCCGCCCGGCAGATGCGCATGTACGGACTCGGGCAGGACAAATGTCACGGGTGCCGGAACGGACGCCGGTATCGACACCCACCTGACGCACCGTCAGGAGCCTTCACAAGTGCGGGGCGCTCGGCTATACAGAAGGGCGCCGGACTGGAACGCGTTCTAGGTCGGCCCGTGACGACCTCGGTGCGGCCGACGGTGCGGACGGCCGCACCGGGGTCTCTCGCCACCATGACGCACGCCGCCGCCACCGGCGTTCGCCGCCACCGAACAGGAGACCCATGCCGATCGACGCCGCCAGGGCACTCGCCGCCGAACCCCGCTCGGGAGAGATCTCCTGGACCACCAAGGACGTCCAGCTCTACCACCTCGGCCTCGGCGCGGGCACCCCCGCGACCGACCCCGACGAGCTGCGCTACACCCTGGAGTCCCGGCTGCACGTCCTGCCGAGTTTCGCCACCGTCGCGGGCAACGGCTCGCCCGGCGTGATCAGCGGCCTGTCCATGCCCGGCGTCGAGGTCGACCTCGCCCGCGTCCTGCACGGCGGCCAGTCCCTGCGCCTGCACCGCCCCATCCCGGCGCAGGGCACCGCGACCAGCACCGGCCGTATCGCCGCCGTCTACGACAAGGGCAAGGCGGCCGTCCTCGTCATGCGCACCGAAGTCGCCGACGCCGACGGCCCGTTGTGGACCAACGACGCGCAGATCTTCGTACGGGGAGAGGGCGGCTGGGGCGGCGACCGCGGCCCCTCCACCCGCCTCGAACCCCCAACAGGCGCCCCCGACAAGGTCGTTGAGCGTGCCGTCCGCGAGGACCAGGCCCTCCTCTACCGCCTCTCCGGCGACTGGAACCCGCTGCACGCCGACCCCGAGTTCGCCAAGCTCGCCGGGTTCGACCGGCCCATCCTGCACGGGTTGTGCACCTACGGCATGACGCTCAAGGCGGTCGTCGACACGCTGCTCGACGGCGATGTGAGCCGGGTGCGCGCGTACGACACACGGTTCGCCGGAGTGGTGTTCCCCGGCGAGACGCTGCGCATCCGCATGTGGCGGCAGGGCGATGCCGAGGTGCGGGTCGCGGTGAGCGCCGTGGAACGGGACGACGCACCCGTCCTCGCCGACACGACCGTCGAACACTCCTGACCCCGAATGACCGCCGAACACCCCTGACCCCGAATGATCGTCGAACACTCCTGAGCCAGGCCAGAGTTGAGGGGAGCCGCATCATGCTCGCAGCCGTACTGCACGAGATAGGCCAGGACAAACTGGAGGTCCTCGACGACGTCGAGGCCGTGGGATTCGGACCAGGCCGGGTCCGGATCCGGGTGCGCGCCACGGGGCTGTGCCACTCGGACCTGTCCGCGATGGCCGGCGTCCTGCCGCAGCCCGCCCCCTTCGTACCCGGGCACGAAGGTGCCGGCGAGATCCTCGAAGTCGGCGAGGGCGTCAGCCACTTGAAGCCCGGTGACCGGGTCGTCGTCTGCTGGCTGCCGGCCTGCGGGGTGTGTCCCGCCTGCAAGCGCGGCCAGACCCAGCTGTGCCTGGCCGGTTTCATGAACGCGGGCACCCCCAACTTCAAGCGCCCCAGCGGCGATGTGTTCGGCTTCGCGGGCACCGGCACCTTCGCCGAGGAGGTCGTCGTCGACGCGGGCTGCGCCGTACCGATCCCCGACGACGTGCCCTTCGACATCGCCGCCCTCATCGGCTGCGGCGTCACCACCGGACTCGGCGCCGCCCTCAACACCGCTGACGTGGAAGCCGGTTCGTCGGTGGCCGTCATCGGCTGCGGCGGCGTCGGCATCTCCGCGATCCAGGGCGCCCGGCTCAAGGGCGCCGCCGAGATCGTCGCCGTCGACCCGGTCGCCTCCCGCCGCGAGGCCGCCCTCAAGTTCGGTGCCACGAGGGCGATCTCACCGGACGAGCTGCCCGACGCCAAGCAACAGGTCACCGGCGGCGAGGGCTTCGACTACGTCTTCGAGGTCGTCGGCCGCTCCGCCACCGCCCGCACCGCCTACGAGAACACCCGCCGCGGCGGCACTCTCGTCGTCGTCGGCGCGGGCGCCCTCGACGACTATCTCCAACTCAGCATGTTCGAGCTGTTCTTCGACGAGAAGCGCATCCTGCCCTCGATGTACGGCGGCGGCGACGTGCTGCGTTCCTACGAGCGCACGATCGCCCTGTGGCGGGCGGGCCGCGTCGACCTGGAGAGCCTGATCACCCACCGCGTACCGCTGGCCGACATCAACGAGGCCCTCGACCAGATGCGCCAGGGGACGGCCCTGCGCACGTGCATCGAGATCTGAGGACACCTCTTCCACTGAAAGGACCTTGATGTCACTGCCACTTGAGGGCCTCTCCGCGATCGTCACCGGCGCCGGACGCGGGCTCGGCCGGGCCGAGGCGCTGGAACTCGGCCGGCTCGGCGCGGCCGTCGTCGTCAACGACTACGGACAACCGGGCCGGGACGGCTCCGGCGAGGCCTCCGCGGGCCCCGCCGAACGGGTCGCCGCCGAGATCCGCGAGGCGGGCGGCCGGGCCGTCGCCCACACCGGGGACGTCGCCGACTTCCAACAGGCCGCCGAACTGGTCGAGTTGGCGATCGCCGAGTTCGGCAGGCTCGACATCCTCGTCAACAACGCGGGCATCCTGCGCGACCGCATGGTCTTCTCCATGACGGAGGGCGAGTGGGACGCGGTGATCCGGGTCCACCTCAAGGGCCACTTCAACACGACCCACTTCGCCGCCGCGCACTGGCGCGAGCGGTCCAAGGCGAGTGGCGCACAGGTGTACGGGCGGATCGTGAACACCTCGTCCGAGGCGTACCTGGCCGGTTCGGCGGGACAGCCCAACTACGCCGCCGCGAAAGGCGGAATCGTCGGCCTGACCACCTCCACGGCCCTCGCCCTCGCCAAGTACGGCGTGACCGCGAACGCCATCTGCCCGCGCGCCCGCACCCGGATGACCGAGGACGTCTTCGCCGGTTTCCAGGAGCCCGACGACGGCCTCGACCCGCTCGCCCCCGAGCATGTCGCCCCGCTCGTCGGCTACTTGGCCTCACCCGCCGCCGAACGCATCAACGGACAGCTGCTCGTCGTCCACGGCGGCATGGTCGCGATCGTCGAACGCCCGCACGTCCAGGCCAAGTTCGACAGCAAGCAGGACATCTTCAGCTACGACGAGCTGGACGCCGTACTCACTCCGCACTACGCGCGGCGGCCGGACGGCGAGACGTTCGCGGCGGCGGAGGTGCTCGGGCTCAAGCGGGACAGCGACGGATAGGTCACCGGGACCCGGACACGGACGCGACCGACCCCGCCTGTCCGGACATTGACGCGGACGACCCCGCCCGTCCGGAGACGAGCGGGGTCGTGTCGTGCTGGGTGGTGCAGGGCGCCTGACGTGGCGTCAGACAGCCGCGTACCGGGACTGTTCGGACTGCTCGGACGGCTTGCGGTGACGGCCGTGGGCGGCCGAATCGCCGTCCTGCGCCGAGACCGGGCCCCGGTGCTTGCCGTGGCCGGAGGCCTCGTGTGTGTCGGCAGACATGGTCTGCGCGGTGTTCGTGTCGTTCATCGGATACTTCACCCCGTAGCAACATGATCCTTCATACAGCCCGGCGATCTTATCCAGCCGTTCCCGGGGTGAAGCGAGGCGGCCTGCCGTCCGGAACGAGTTCGTTACCGAGCCACACCACTTTGTTACCCGACGGCCACCCGGCCGTTGAGCGGAGCCTCCCGCAAGGGCACCGGACGGGGTGCGACCGGCACCGGAGGATCCGGCTGTGACGGTTTCGACGGCCCCGGCGCGGCCTCCCCAGGCGCGCCCCCCGTCCCGTCCCGAACCGGATCCTCCGGGCGTGTTTCCCCCGTACCCCCCGTCGCCCCCGCCACCCCGGGGTTCCCCCCTGCCCCTGGGCCCCCGATTTCCCCCGCCCCCCTGGGCACCGCGAACCGCGCCACACCGCACGGCACTTCCTGTGTGGCGTACGGCAGTCGCAGCACCCCGTCCTCGGTCCACAGCCCGGCGCCCGCCAACCACCCCTCGGGCGCCGGGAGTTGGAGCAACTGCCGTTCGGCGGGCCGCCATACGGCGAACCAGGTGCCGGCCGGCCCGTCGATACGGAGCGCGACCCCGCAGTTCTCCGGCATCAGCACCTGCCCCGGCTGGATCGCGAACGGCGTCACCGTGCAGTCCGGCAGCCGCAGGCACTCCGGGAACCGCACCGGCAGCGTGGAGCCGATCACCCCCCAGCCCAACCGGTCCTCCCGCCCCGGCGACGGCGCGTCCGAGCGGATCAGCAGCAGCCCGCTGTCGGGATCGGCCGCCAGCAGCCGGTCGTCGCTGTCCGCGGCGATCTGCAGCAGCGGCGACACCTCGCCGTCCCGCTCCAGGTCCACCACGATCGCCTTGGTCCGCCCGCCGACCTCCCGGTCCAGGGCCAGCATCCGTCCCGCCCGGTCCAGCCAGACCCCGCCCGAACACCGCCCCGGGACCATCGCGAGATGCTCCGGCCCGAACGCCCCGCCCGCCACCAGCCACACGGCGGTCGAGCGCCGGCCCACGGCGAGGGCGTACGCCTTCTCGCCCCCCGGCGCGGGCGGCAGCAGCCGCAGCCGGGTGTCCGGGTCCGGGCACTCGACCGCGCCGAGCAGCAGCTCACCCGTGCCGGGACCGGTCGGGTACAGCAGCGAGAACGCGTGCCGCCCGTCGACCAGCCGCCGGATGAGCACCCGCCCGTCGCCCATCGGCTGCACCTCGGTACCGGGCTCCTCCGGCTGGTTGCCGGGCAGCGGCACCGCGTACGGCTCGGGGCCGTCCAGCGTCCACCGCTCCGGGAACAGACAGTCGCCGGCCGGCGCGAGGCGGGCGGCGTACGCCCCGTCCGCGGTGATCGCACACTGGGTGCCATCGGTCCGCGGTTCCCCGCACTCGTCCCCGTCCTCGTCCTGAGCCGTGGGCTCGATCGCACAGGCCGTCATGGTTCGGTCACCTCCGGCGACGAAACTAGTTTTCGCACGTACGGGCGTGGGACCGATGAGCAGCCTCATCATCCATAAGGGTGGCCAAGTAACGATTCGCCTGAGGAAACGGGGGCGGGTGTGCTGAACGGGGCCGCGCACCTCCGTACGGCCGGTTCAGCGGTTCAGCCGATCGGTCCAGCCAGGTAGCCTTTCCCCGTGCCCCGTCAGTCCGTACCCCGCCTGTCCGAAGTCATCGCCGCGCTGGAGAACCTGTGGCCCGCCGAGCGGGCCGAGTCCTGGGACGCGGTCGGCACCGTCGTGGGCGACCCGGACCAGGACGTCACCCGCGTGCTGTTCGCCGTGGACCCGGTGCGGGAGATCGTCGACGAGGCCGTGAAGCTGGGCGCCGACCTGCTGGTCACCCACCACCCCCTCTACCTGCGCGGTACGACCACGGTCGCGGCCTCCACCTTCAAGGGCCGCGTGGTGCACACCCTGATCAAGCACGACATCGCGCTGCACGTCGCCCACACCAACGCCGACCGCGCCGACCCGGGAGTCTCCGACGCCCTCGCGGGTGCGCTGGACCTCAGGGTCGTAGGACCACTCGTACCGGACCCGACCGATCCGGAAGGCCGCAGAGGCCTGGGCCGGATCTGCGAGCTGGACCACCCGCTGACCGTCCGCGACCTCGCGGCCCGCGCCGCCGAACGGCTGCCCGCGACAGCGCAGGGCATCCGCGTCGCGGGCGACCCCGAGGCCCTGGTCCACCGGGTCGCGGTCAGCGGCGGCTCCGGCGACAGCCTCTTCGACGACGTACGAGCGGCAGGCGTAGACGCTTTCCTGACAGCGGACCTCCGCCATCACCCCGTATCCGAGGCCCGCGCCCAAAACCCTCAGAACCCTCTCGCGCTGCTCGACGCCGCGCACTGGGCCACCGAGTGGCCCTGGTGCGAGCTGGCCGCCGCCCAGCTCGACGAGATCTCCGACCGCGAGGGATGGGACCTGCGGGTCCACGTCTCCAAGACGGTCACCGACCCCTGGACCGCCCACGCGGCGTCCACCACCACACCTGACAAACCTGGAGCCCCCAACTGAACGCCGCGCCCGCCGACCAGATCCGACTTCTCGACGTCCAGGCCCTCGACGTACGCCTCTCGCAGCTCGCGCACAAGCGCAACTCGCTGCCCGAGCACGCCGAGATCGACTCGCTGACCAAGGACCTCACGCAGCTGCGCGACCTGCTCGTGGCCGTGCAGACCGAGGAGAGCGACTGCGCCCGCGAGCAGACCAAGGCCGAGCAGGACGTGGACCAGGTGCGCCAGCGCGCCACCCGCGACCAGCAGCGCCTCGACTCGGGTGCCGTCACCTCGCCCAAGGACCTGGAGAACCTCCAGCGCGAGATCGTCTCCCTCGCCAAGCGCCAGGGCGACCTGGAGGACATCGTCCTGGAGGTCATGGAACGCCGTGAGTCCGCGCAGGAGCGCACCGCCGAACTGACCGAGCGGGTCGGTTCCGTGCAGGGCAGGATCGACGACGCGACCGCCCGCCGCGAAGCCGCCTACGAGACCCTCGACGCCGACGAGGCCAAGGCCGAGAAGGAGCGCGAGGTTCTCTCGGCCACCATCCCCGCGGACCTCCTGAAGCTCTACGACAAGCTCCGCCAGCAGCAGGGCGGCATCGGCGCGGCCAAGCTGTACCAGCGCACCTGCCAGGGCTGCCGCCAGGAGCTGGCCATCACCGATTTCAACGAGGTCCGCGCGGCGGCCCCCGACACGGTGGTCCGCTGCGAGAACTGCCGCCGCATCCTGGTGCGCACGTCCGACTCGGGTCTGTAAGGAGCTTGCGCCGTGCGGGAGTTCATCGTCGAGGCCGACGGCGGTTCCCGGGGCAACCCGGGCCCCGCGGGCTACGGCAGCGTGGTCATCGACGCGACGACGGGAGAGACGTTGGCGGAGGCGGCCGAGTACATCGGCGTGGCCACGAACAACGTTGCCGAGTACCGCGGCTTGTTGGCGGGCCTCCGCACCGCCCACGCCCTGGACCCGTCCGCCCACATCCACGTCCGCATGGACTCCAAGCTCGTCGTCGAGCAGATGTCGGGCCGTTGGAAGATCAAACACCCCGACATGAAGCCGCTGGCGGCAGAGGCGGGTGCGGTGTTTCCGCCGGATCAGGTGACGTACGAGTGGATCCCGCGAGAGAAGAACAAGCACGCGGACCGCTTGGCCAACGAGGCGATGGACGCGGGGAAGCGCGGCGAGCAGTGGTCGGCGTCAGAGTCAACGGCAGAACTTCTGAGCACCGGTTCAGCTGAGGCTTTTCGGGGGCGCGGGACACATGCGGAGCCTTCCGACGCAGGCTCAGGCGAAGCCCTTAAGGGGCGCGGGGCTGTGACATCTGCGGCTCCGCCGCGCGGGCGTGACCAGCCCCCACTCACCCGCACTGTGACGACAACCGAAAAGTCCACAGCCGACGCCCGCGCCGCCCGCAACGTAGCCACCCCCACCTCAGGTTGGGCCCCCGCGGACATGGGCGCCCCCGCAACCTTCGTCCTCCTACGCCACGGCGAAACCCCCCTGACCCCCCAGAAACGCTTCTCGGGCAGCGGCGGCACCAACCCCTCCCTCTCGAACGTCGGCAGGGACCAAGCCGAGCGAGCGGCAACCGCGTTGGCAGCCCGCGGCACCATCCAGCACATCATCGCGTCCCCCCTGACCCGCACCAGGGAAACCGCCGCAGCCGTAGCGGAGCGCCTCGGCCTCGACGTGACGATCGAAGAGGGCCTGCGCGAAACGGACTTCGGCGCCTGGGAGGGCCTGACCTTCGGCGAGGTCCGCGAGCGCTACCCCGACGACCTGACCACCTGGTTGGCCGACCCCACGGCCCAACCCACCGGCGGCGGCGAGAGTTTCGCGGAGACGGCGACCCGAATCGCCGCCACCCGCGACAAGCTGATCGCGGCCTACGCGGGCCGCACCGTCCTGCTCGTCACCCACGTCACCCCGATCAAGACGTTCGTCCAACTCGCCCTGGGCGCCCCGCCGGAGTCCCTGTTCCGCATGGAACTGTCGGCGGCCTCCCTCTCGGCGGTGGCGTACTACACGGACGGCAACGCGAGCGTACGGCTCTTCAACGACACGTCCCACCTGCGCTGAGCGCCGCCGCCTCGCGGGCCAGCGCCTCGATCCGCCCCCAGTCCCGCGCGGCCACCGCGTCCGCCGGGATCATCCAACTCCCGCCCACACAGCCGACGTTGGGCAACGCCAGGTATTCCGGCGCGGAGTTGATCCCTATCCCACCGGTAGGACAGAACCGCGCCTGCGGCAACGGCCCGGCCAGCGACCTGAGATACGCCGTACCGCCCGCCGCCTGAGCCGGGAAGAACTTCATCTCCCGCACCCCGCGTTCCAGCAGCGCCACGACCTCCGACGTGGTCGACACCCCCGGCAGGAACGGCACCCCGGACGCCTGCATCGCCTCCAGCAGCAGCTCCGTCCACCCGGGACTCACCAGGAACCGCGCCCCCGCGCCCACGCACTCCTTCACCTGCCCCGGAGTCAGCACGGTCCCCGCCCCGACCACCGCCCCCGGCACCTCACCCGCGATCGCCCGCAACGCCTCCAACGCGGCCGGCGTCCGCAACGTCACCTCGATCGCCGGCAGCCCCCCGGCCACCAGCGCCCGCGCGAGCGGCACGGCGTCGGCGGCGTCCTCGATGACGACGACGGGCAGCACGGGAGCGAGATCGAGCAGGGAGGAGGAAGGCCACGACGAGGAAGGCATGGCCTCATCCTGCCGAGCCAACGCAGCATGCGCAAAGCTTATTGCGCATGCTGCAACGCACGCATGCGTGCTCGACCGACAGTCAGCGAACCCGGTGCTCAGTGAATCTCGTCCACCAGCACATCCAGCGCCCAGGGCCGCCCCGCCTGCGAGGGCGCCTCCGCCTCCACCTCGTACCCCAGATCCCGCAACGCCTCCACCAGCTCGCCCGGCGTCCTGGGCGCGCTCGAAGCAGTCAACAGGCTCCGCACGATCCGCCCCTTCGTCGCCTTGTTGAAGTGGCTGACGACCTTCCGGGTCGGCGCGTGCAGCACCCGTACGGTCGCCGTCCGCCCCGCGACCTCGCCCTTCGGCTTCCACGCCGCCGCGTACGCAGAGGACCGCAGGTCGAGGACGAGCCCGTCCCCGGCGACCTCCGGCAGCACGGCCGCCATCGGCGCCCGCCAGTGCGCGCCCAGCGCCCCGAGCCCGGGCAGCCGTACCCCCATCGAGCAGCGGTACGACGGAATCCGGTCCGTCACGCGCACCGCGCCCCACAACCCGGAGAACACCAGCAGCGAGCGCGCGGCACGCCGCTTCGCGGCCGGGTCGAGCGAGGCCAGGTCGAGGGCGTCGTAGAGGACACCGGTGTAGATCTCCCCGGCGGGCCGCGCACCCGCAGTCCGCAGCTCCGTGTTCTTCGCGATCTCGCCGCGCAGTCCCTCGCTGAGCCCGAGCACCTCGCGTGCCTTGTCCTCGTCGGCCGCGCACAGGTCGACGAGTTCGTCGAGTACGGCCGCGCGGGCGTCGGTGAGTCCCGGCAGCGAGAGCGACTCCGGCTTGAGCGGGGCACCGCGGCCGGAGGAGGCCTTGCCTTCGGAAGGCGGCAGCAGGACAAGCACGCGTACTCCTTCTGTCTCTCTCTGAAGCTCCGCACTGTTTCTGTAGAGCTCCGCGCCAGCGTAAAGGGTGCGGGCCTGCGGATTGTGCCTACGCTCGTGTCATGCCCAGCCGCCGCATCCGGGTGACCGGCACCCCCGAAGCCCCGCTCCGCGCCGCCCTCACCGCGCTCCGTACCGAACTCGGCGTACCCGAGAACTTCCCGCCGGAGGTGCTGGCGGAGGCGGAACGCGCCGCGAAGGCCCCGGTGCCGCCCGCCGAGGACGCGACCGGCATCCCCTTCTTCACCATCGACCCGCCCACGTCCATGGACCTGGACCAGGCGATGCACCTGTCTCGCAGGGGGGCCGGTTTCCGGGTCCGGTACGCCATCGCCGACGTGGCCGCCTTCGTGGTCCCCGGCGGGGCGCTGGACGCGGAGGCCCACCGTCGCGTCACCACCCTGTACTTCCCGGACGAGAAGACCCCGCTGCACCCGCCCCTGCTGAGCGAGGGCGCCGCGAGCCTGCTGCCGGACGTGACCCGGCCGGCGGTGCTGTGGACGATCGACCTGGACGCGGACGGCCGTACGTCCGCCGTCGACGTCCGCCGCGCCCTCGTCCGCAGCCGGGCCAAACTCGACTACGCCACCGCGCAGCGGCGCATCGACGCGGGCACCGCCGAGGAGCCGCTCGCGCTGCTCAAGGACATCGGCGAGGCACGCGAACGGCTGGAGGTCGAGCGCGGCGGCATCTCCCTCAACGTGCCCGAGCAGGAGATCGTGGAGCGCGACCACACCTACGAACTCGCCTACCGCGCCCCGCTCCCCGCCGACGGATGGAACGCCCAGATCTCCCTCCTCACCGGCATGGCCGCGGCCGACCTGATGCTCACGCACGGCACCGGCGTCCTGCGCACCCTGCCCACCGCCCCGGACGGCGCGGTCGGCCGCCTCCACCGCACCGCGCACGCCCTGCACATCGACTGGCCGCACCACATGTCGTACGCCGAGCTCATCCGCTCCCTCGACCCGCACCACCCGCACCACGCGGCCTTCCTCCAGGAGTGCACGACCCTGCTGCGCGGCGCCGGCTACACGGTCTTCCGCGACGGCGACCTCCCCGCCGTCACCACCCACGCGGCCGTCGCCGCCCCCTACACCCACTGCACGGCCCCGCTACGCCGCCTCGTCGACCGCTACGCCTCCGAGCTCTGCCTCGCCCCCGGCTCCCCGCCCGCCTGGGTCCTGGCCGGCCTCGACGCCCTCCCCAAACAGATGGCCGACGGCACCCGCCTCGCGGGCACCGTCGAGCGCGAGTGCGTCGACATCGTCGAGGCGGCGTTGCTGAAGGACCGCGTCGGCGACCTCTTCGAGGGCTACGTGGTGGACGTGGAGGAACGCCAACCCACCGTGGGAAAGGTGCAGTTGGACACCCCGGCGGTGGTCGCCCGCCTCGAAGGGGGCACGACTCCGCTGCCGTTGGGGGAGCGGCTGCGGGTCCGGCTCACCCAGGCGGACCCGGGGACGTCGAAGGTACGGTTCGCGCCCGCCTGACCGCTTCCAGACGGGCCTGAAGGGTCGCTACGACGCGGTCGGCGTCGTCGGCGTGGAAGTGGACGGTGTCGGCCTCCCGCCGTCGGCCGAGGAGCGTGAAGTGGGCGACGGGCTCGGCGAGTCGGAGGGTGACGGAGGTGCGGAAGCCGACGGGGAGGTCGAGTTCGCCGTCGGCCCGGCGCCGGGCCACCCGTGACTCGCCCTCGGCGGAGGCGATATGACCCAGCGGGACGATCACGTCGGCGCGGGCGGCCCGCCGGAGCCGTAGTGCGTGGGTGTCCAGCAGGTGCGGGCGGGCGACGGAGGACACGTGCAGGGCGGCGACGGACGCGACCGCGAACAGGCCCAGGACCGGAACCACTTGGTCGAGCACCGGCCAGTCCCGCAGCAGCACCGACATCGTGAGCGTCTCCAGTACGCACGCGAGTGCCGACCCGGCCACCATGGCCCGTCGCGCCCGCGCATACCCGAACACCCGCCCGCCGCCTGCCCAGTTGGTCCTCATGGGGTCAGTGCAGATGCTGACGTCGCGGCAGTGTCAAGCGCCAAGCGGCGCGCCGAACCACAGCCGCAGCGCGTCCGAGGGGTCGTCCTCGGGGCTGTCATTGTCGGCTGCCCAGGCGGTGAACCCGTCCGGGCGTACCAACAGCCCGGCCAGTTCGGGGTGTTGGGGGCAGCGGGTGGTCAGCACGTCCACCAGGCCCTCGTAACCGGCCGCGCGGGCGCGGAGTTTGGGGTCGTCGGTGAGGTCGAGGAGGAGGGCGCGGCCGGTGTGGAGGTGGTCGCCGAGGCGGGTGTCGTCGGCGAGTTCGAGGTCGGGGGCGCTGCGGCCGGTCAGCGGGTGGTCGCCGGGGAGGTCGTAGCGCTGCCAGGCGCCGGAGATCCGCTTGACGAAATACGTCGTGCCGTCGACCGTCCCCGCGAGGTCGCCGATCACCCCGCGCAGGGCACGGGCGTGCGCGTCGGGGCGCATCACCGCGATCTGGGCGCGCGTCCAGTCCAGCACCCAGGCGCCGATCGGATGCCGTTCCGCCGTGTACGTGTCCAGCAGCTCCACCGGCGCCCGGCCGCTCACCACCAGGGCGAGCTTCCAGCCCAGGTTCATTGCGTCGCCGACCCCGAGGTTGAGCCCCTGTCCGCCGAACGGCGAGTGCACATGCGCCGCGTCGCCCGCGAGCAGCACCCGGCCCGAGCGATAGGTGTCCGCCTGACGGCAGTTGTCGGTGAACCGGGTCGCCGAACGCAGCGTGTGCACGGTGACGTCGACGCCGGTCACCCGGCGCACGCTGGCCTGCAACTCCTCGGTGGTGACCGGGGACTGACGGTCGGCGGGCGGTCCGTCGAACTCGATGCTGACCATCCGTCCCGGCATCGGGCCGTAGGTGTACATCCCCGTGCCGGTGGCGTTCCAGCCCCGGCTCAGTCCCTCGGTGCCGGTCAGGTCGGCGATCGCCTGGTAGCCGGTGATCTCCGGTGCGGTGCCGGGGAATTGGAACCCGGCGAGCTTGCGCACGAGGCTGCGCCCGCCGTCGCAGCCGACCAGCCAGCCGGTCCGGACGACCTGCGGCGCGGAGCCGTCCGTAGGCGCGAGGTGTACGGTCACCCCTTCTTCATCAGCGTCGAAGCCGGTCAACTCGACCTGCCTGCGCACCTCGACGCCGAGTTCACCTGCGCGCCGGCCGAGCAGCCGCTCCAACGGGGCCTGCGGGACGAACCGTCCGACCTCGCCGGGCGGACCGACCTCGGCGAAGGCGGGGTCCGACGCGTCGAGCAGATCGGCCCGCAGCGTGATCCCGGCGAAGTGCCCGGCGGACTTCGGCGGCGGGGCGGCCCCCTCACCGCCGCTCTGCGTCCGCAGGAACTCCTTCATGCCGTTCGCCGTCTCCACCTGCACCTCGGTCAGCGCGGGCAGCAGCCCCCGCCGGTAGAGGGCGACGGCGGTGAGGGTGTTGATCCCGCCCGCCTTGACGGTCTCGTCCACCTCGGTCAGCCGCTCCGCGACCAGCACACGAGCCCCGCCGAGCCGCAGCTCACAGGCCAGCAGCAGCCCGATGGGCCCGGCTCCGGCGATGACGACGTCGTAGTTCGCGCCGGTGTCGATGTTGATGTGCGTGTCAGTGCTCATGCCTAGATTTTAGTCACTAAAAAATTATGTTGGCTACACTGTTCTCGTGGACGAGAGCGGGAACGAGAACAAGGGCGCGGCCGAGCTGCCGCTGAGGGAACGCAAGAAGCGGGCGACGAGGCAACGGATCTCGAACGTCGCCTCGGAGCTGTTCCGGGAGCGCGGCTTCGACCAGGTCCCGGTCGCGGAGGTCGCGCGGGCCGCCGAGGTGTCGACGATGACCGTCTTCAACTACTTCCCGCGCAAGGAGGACCTGTACTTCGACCGCATAGCGGAAGCGGTCGAGGTGTTCTCCGGGGCGGTACGCGACCGCGCGCCGGACGAGACCCCGCTCGCGGCACTGCGCCGCCTCGCCCTCGAACTCCTCGACAGGCGCCACCCGTTGGGCGTCCCCGGCGCCGCCTTCCCGGACTTCTGGCAGGTCGTCACCGACTCGCCCGCCCTGCGCGCCCGGGCCCGCGAGGCCCTGGAGGAGATCGAGAACGCCCTCTCCGCCGCCCTCACCGAAACCGCCCCCGACACCCCCGACCCCGACCTGACCGCGGCCCTCACCCTCGCCGCGTACCGCACGGTCTACGTCGCCACCGCGCGCCGCCTGATGGAGGGGGAGCGGGCGGAGAACCTCGTGGCGGACCACCGGGCGCGGATGACGGCGACGTTCGAAGCGTTGGAGCGGGCGCTCACCCCGGCATGACACGCGGCCCCGGCGCGTTGCACCCTTGAGGAAAAAGGGGGGACCGCCGGTGAACGCACGTGAACAAGCCCTGTGGACGAGGGCGAGGCTGGGCCGCTGCGGCCCACCCCTCGACCTCCTGACCGCCCGCTTCGACCGGCACGTCTACGCCCCGCACGCGCACGCCGAGTTCACGATCGGCGTCTGCGTCGGCGGCTCGGAACTGATCGACTACCGCGGCGGCCACATCCGTACGACCCCGGGCTCCATCGTCGTCCTCGCGCCCGGCGAAATGCACACCGGCGGCCCCGGCACCACCACCGACGGCTACGCCTACCGCGCCCTGTACGCCGACCCGGCCCTCCTCACCGACGGCATCCTCGGCGGCGGCCTCCCGCACTTCCGCGAGCCGCTCCTCGACGACGCCGAACTCGCCGTGGCGCTGCGCGTGGCGCACACCCAACTCAGCGCCTGCCCGGACCCGTTGGAGGCGGAGTCCCGCCTCCCGTGGCTCCTGACGGCGCTGGCCCGCCGCCACTCGACATCCCGCCCGATACCGGATGAGATCCCGGGCGCGGCATGGGTGGCCCACGCGATACGGGACCGCCTGGCGGACGAACTGCTCACCCCGCCGTCGCTCTCGTCCCTGGCGGCGGACTTCGGCCTGTCCCGCTACCAACTCCTTCGAGCCTTCCGTACGACGATGGGGATACCGCCGTACGCCTGGCTCGCCCAGTACCGGGTGACCCGGGCCCGCGTCCTGCTGGAGGCGGGCGGGCGTCCTGCGGAGGTGGCGGCGCAGGTGGGCTTCGCGGACCAGGCGCATCTGACGCGCTGGTTCCGGCGGGTGCTGGGGGTGACGCCGGCGGCGTACCGCAACAGCGTTCAAGACCGCGTGCGCTGACCGGTCCGACACTCGCCGTATGACTGCACGCGGCTGGTTCCTGTTCTCCCTGATGGGAGTGGTGTGGGGCATCCCCTACCTGATGATCAAGGTGGCGGTGGACGCCCCGCTGTCCCCGTCCATGGTCGTCTTCACACGCTGCGCCCTGGGCGCCGTAATTCTGCTGCCCTTCGCGCTACGACAAGGCGGCCTGACCCGCACGGTCCGGACGCACTGGCGCCCGATGCTGGCCTTCGCGTGCATAGAGATCATCGGCCCGTGGTTCACGCTGACGGACGCGGAACGGCACCTGTCCAGCTCTACGGCGGGACTGCTGATCGCGGGCGTACCGATCGTGGGCGTGGTGACGTCGAGGTTCTTCGGGGACGCCGAGCGACTGGGCGCCCGGCGTGTGACCGGCCTGGCGCTGGGCCTGGCCGGGGTCACGGTCCTCACGGTCCCGCACCTGACGGGCGGCGACGCGCGCTCCCTGGCGGAGGTGCTGCTGACGGTACTGGGCTATGCGACGGCGCCGCTGATCGCCGCCCGCTACTTGAAGGACGTCCCGACGCTCCAGCTGACGGCCCCGTGCCTGGCGTTGGCGGCGGTCGTCTACGCCCCCGCGGCGGCGGTGACGTGGCCCTCCTCGGTCCCATCCCCCCAGGTCCTGGCGTCCCTCGCCGGTCTGGGAGTGATCTGCACGGCGGTGGCGTTCGTGGCCTTCCTAGAGCTGATCAAGGAGGTCGGCCCGACGCGTTCGACGGTGATCACGTACGTCAACCCGGCGGTCGCGGTGGCGGCGGGCGCGCTGTTCCTGGGGGAGAGCCTGACGGTGGGCATCGCGGTGGCCTTCACGCTGATCCTGGCGGGGTCGGTGCTGGCGACGGCGGCCACCGGTCCGCGGGGCGGTGGCCGCCCGGTAGCATGGTCGACACGGCAGACGAGCCGGGCGGACGGCCGCGTGGAGTGCCCCTAGGGGGACTTCCCGAGGAACGTCCGGGCTCCACAGGGCAGGGTGATGGCTAACGGCCACCCGGGGTGACCCGCGGGACAGTGCCACAGAAAACAGACCGCCGGAGATCTCGGTCTCCGGTAAGGGTGAAACGGTGGTGTAAGAGACCACCAGCGCCTGAGGCGACTCAGGCGGCTAGGTAAACCCCACCCGGAGCAAGGTCAAAAGGAGTGCCGCCGTGAAAAGCGCGCTCTGCGCGGACGTTCGAGGGCTGCCCGCCCGAGTCCGCGGGTAGACCGCACGAGGCCGGTGGCAACACCGGTCCTAGATGGATGGCCGTCTCCCCGGCCGCCGCGAGGTGGCCGGGTGACAGAACCCGGCGTACAGCCCGACTCGTCTGTCGGCAGGGCTCTGACCTGGGCTTATGGTCCGGTCGGGGCCCTTTCCTGTGCCTGGGGGCTTCCCGCTTCTACCTGCGAGTTCCCGGGAGTTCCCGTGGAAGTGTGCACGCGTTGTGCACTGGAATGGCCGTCCCGGCGGTGGGTCTGATGAGTGATGCCACCGGCCCCCGGGAGGGAGACACCGGAGGCCGCGACTTCGATCTCGATGCGTGGATCCGTCCTCTGTGTGCTCTCGTGGTTGCCGGGGTCGCGGCCTACGCCTCGTATGTTCATCAGCGGGAGTTCGCGTTGCAGGGTGGGGCGGATACGGTCAGCGCCTCGTTGTGGCCGCTGTCCGTCGATGGTTTGCTGCTCCTGGCCACGGTTGGTTTGCTGAAGCCTTCCGGGGCCCACACTCGCCGGGCCCGAGGCGCGGTGTGGTCGGCGTTCCTTCTGGGTATCGCGGTTTCCCTGGCTGCGAACGTTGCGGCAGCCCCGGCTTTGGAGTGGAAGCCGGTGTTGGTCGCTGGGTGGCCTCCGGTGGCACTGCTGTTGTCGGTGGAGTTGTTGGTGCACCGCCCAGATGGCCTTCAAGGGGAGCGGGGAGGGCGAAGGGGGCAGGCGAAGAGCGAGCGGCTGCATGATGACGACGACCCGTTGCTGACGCAGGCTCGGCTGCTTGATGCCCGGCACCGGGAACTACACCAACGGCCCGTCTCGGCCGAGACGCTACGAAGGGAACTTCGCATCGGCGCGAGACGATCGAGACAGTTGACCGCGCTCGTACGGGGGAGCCGGAATGGCGGCGGCGCGACAGAAGTGTTCCGCAAGTGGGCAAACGAACCGCAGGGGCAGCGTTCCGATTGAGCCCTGGCTTGCTACGGCGTCGGCGACGTTTGACTTGCTGCAGCGGCATGGCGGCAGGTTCGAGTCCCGGGTGGGGCAGCGACAGCATCTGTACGGTCGCGTAGCCGCCGTGAGCTGGTGCTTTCCGGCACGGTGGCCGTGCCGCAAGTGCGGCGGCGCCGTCGTAGGGGTGGTTCCCGGTGAGCGCCTCGGGCGAAACGGTGCACGACGAGTCTGCGAGCGTGCGGGGCGCCTCTTCGGCGTCTGCCGGTGGTGCTTCCGGTTTTGAGGTGTGGGCGCGGCGTGGTTGTGCGCTGGTGGTTGCTTCGGTGGCTGCGTATGCCTCCTACGTGCATCAGCGGGAGTTTGCGCTCCAGGGTGGGGCGGATGTGGTGAGTGCGACGTTGTGGCCGTTGTCGGTGGATGGGTTGTTGTTGCTGGCGACGGTGGGGTTGTTGAACTCGGCTCGTGGGGTGGGACGTCGGGCTCGGGCCGTGGTGTGGCTGGCGTTTCTTCTTGGTATCGCGGTGTCGTTGGCGGCGAATGTGGCGGCTGCGCCTGCGTTGGATTGGAAGCCGGTGTTGGTGGCGGGTTGGCCGCCGGTCGCGTTGTTGCTCTCGGTGGAGCTGCTCGCGCACTGTCTCGGAGGTCGAGAGGGTGTCGAGAGTGCGGGTGGTCCGTCGACAACTGCCGCCGAGACTCGGTACGAGAGTGGCCCGAACCCCGAACGAGACGAGAGCGAGGACACCCCGCGAGATGAAAACGCGGCGGACCGAGACGGCGACGGATCGGCGAGAGGTGAGCGAGAGCGGCCGAGAGCCATCAGACGGCGGTGAGTCGGAGGAGGCTCATGCCCTGCTACCGGAGGGTGGTCGGTCTCGGTCGGTTGAGGTGACGGCGGAGGAGGTGATGTGGGAACACTTCCAGGGACAGTTGGCTGCCGGTCGTGCGCCCAGTGGCGCGGAGCTGGATCGGGTGGCGGGCACGAACAACTACGGGCGGGCCGTTCTGGCTCGCTGGCGCCGGACCGGCCGGATCCCGGACATGGTGAACCGCACGCGTGTGAACGGAAGCGGCGGCCACTCATAAGCACGATCTGGGTTCCTGGTTCGAACGGGGTCCTGGCTGCTGGGGCGTTCGCCGGGCTGGACTGGACGTGTTCGAAGCGGGTTCCGGCACGGACGAGGCCAGCGAGGTGGGTTCACGGCCCACCAGCGGGCCTGGGCGGACTCGACGAGCTTGAAGATCAGGGCAAGGGCGGCGGCCGCCATGCTGGCGCCCCGGGTGACCTTGGTCCGCAGCCGGACGGTGGCGAACGTTGACGCGATCGGATTCGTGGTCCGCAGGTGAATCCAGTGCTCGGCGGGGAAGTCGTAGAACGCTGGCAGTTCATCAATGTCATCAATGGTCTTCTTGACTGCCTTGGGAACTTCGCGCTGTAGATCTGGGCGAACGCGACGATCGCCTTACTGCGTGCTCACGGTCCTCGGCGTTGTAGATCTCCTGGAGGGCCTTCTTCGCGTCGGCTGAGCGGACTTCGGCAGGACGCTCGCGTCGTTGGCACGGTCACGGCCCCCGCATCGGCGGGGACTACGACTTGCAGCGCGGCGACGATGGGAAGCTCACAGCAACATCCTTGCGTCGTTGGAACCACGCTAAGCCGTCTACTGGCGTTGCCCTGGCTGACGGAACACCCCCACGTCGGCAGGAACCACTTGATCACGAGGATTTCGTCGGCGAGGTCGATCGGAACACTCCCGCGTCGGCGGGAACCACAACGCGGCCTGCGCCGGCATGGACTCCCGAGCCGGAACACCCCCGCGTCGGCGGTAACCACCCGCCGAGCTGCGCCCAGGACGCGTCATCGACCGGAACACCCCCGCGTCGGCGGGAACCACGCGTCGATGGTCAGGGCGTCGACCGTGACGGACGGAACACCCCCGCGTCGGCGGGAACCACGAACGTGGGCAGGATGCCGGCCGCGGTGGCGGCGGAACACCCCCGCGTCGGCGGGAACCACTCAAGGCGAGCGCTATCCCTGCAAGCCCGACATCGGAACACCCCTGCGTCGGCGGGAACCACAAGGTCGAGGAGGACCAGCCGGAGTGGATCCGCGGAACACCCCCGCGTCGGCGGGAACCACCATGGTCCCTCGATTCACGGTGATTGAGGTGACGGAACACCCCCGCGTCGGCGGGAATCACGGCTACTACCGCATCAACACCCCGTACTGGGCCGGAACACCCCCGCGTCGGCGGGAACCACAGATACGGGGCCGGGACTTGCCGCTCGTCGTGCGGAACTCCCCCG